>DASXMJ010000199.1 GCA_036495685.1 Candidatus Binataceae bacterium
ACCACTACACAGCCACCGGCCGCCAGGCCGACCAACAGTGGCGCCGCGGCGGAGCTGACCCCGGTCGCGATTGCTATGACCGTCACGCAAGCAACCCATAGTGCCGATGTCATTCGGGGCAGCTGTGACGGAAGCGGAATATACAGTTCACCCATGGCAGGTCATCCGCTGGCCTAGCTGATCTTCGGTGGCAACGGGACGCCGGAGCGCCGAGCGCATGCCATCGCTGAGCTTATTGTGGCCCGGTAGGCCTCGCAGACGGCCTCCCATGAGTACAACTCGCCCGCACGATCCTGCGCCCGCGAACTGAGCGACGCCTGCAGCGAGGCATCGGTTAGCAGGGTTTCCACTGCGCTTGCGATGCGCTGCGGATGCGGTTCGACAAATAGGCCCGCGTCCTGGAGGACCTCCCTGTTGAATATCGTGTCCCTCGCAATTGTCGGAGCTCCGCATGCCATGGCTTGGACAAGGGCCGGATTGGTACCTCCTACACTGTGTCCATGGAAATACGCCCCGCAGTTTTGCCATAACGAGTAGAGCTTGCGGTCATCCGCGAGGTGTCCCAGCCAGATGACGGCCCTATTCGATGCGGAGAGGGAGCGAACTCGATCTTCAAGTGGCCCACCGCTGCCGGATGATCCGACAATCACCACCGGATACCGCTGCGCTATCTGTTCTGCAGCGTCGAGAAATTCAGCGATTGTGTTCTCCGGCACAAAGCGGGCGACCAACAGCGCATATCCTCCCCTCTTGAGTCCTGCTATCGGTTCGAGTTCTCTGTCCGGCAGGTCGCCGCCATATGGTATGAATACGCTGCCGCGACCAAAATTCTCCTCCCAGAACGCACCGATCTGCTTCGAGTCGGAGATAAGAATGTCACCGAATCTTGCGGTGAGTTGGGCACCGCGCTCGAAAACGGCCTTACCGAGCCTGCTCCATTTGTCCCGTTGCCACTCGATTCCATCCACGTTGACCACAGACGGAATCCGACGCCGCCGGAGGATTGGAAGCCAGTATCCGTTGGCGACGTTCATAACCAACGCGACATCCGGCCTTCTCCTCGACGCATCGAGGATCGAGGTCACGCCGAATGTTAAGGTGCTCAGCGATTTTGATTCAATGCCCCTGGTGGCCAATGTTCTGATATTTTCTCGTTGGTATTGGGGCGAATTGACTGTGCGACCTGGACGGCCGTAGACGGTAACGTCCCAGCCGCGATCGGCCAGAAACGGCGCGAGCTTTCGTACCAGGGTTTCGAATCCGCCGTAGAAGCTGGGGTATCCGCGTGTGCCTATGATCGCAACCGAACCAACCGGCTCGTTCGCGCTTGCGCTGCCTGCGTCGCGACGCGCGTCAGCAGGAATGGTGGTCATAGACGTAGACCTCCGATTTCAGAGGTTTCATCTCTGTTAGCCGCCGGCTCTGTCAGTCGTTCGTCTGCGCCGCGCGATTGGTCCTTGCCGCCGCCGCGAAATCGGGGCAGGTAATCAAGCTGCCATCCCAGGATTGCGTAGATGGCGCAGAAGATGGCGCTGGAGAGCAAGAAAGGTACTAGAGCCGATGCACGATCTTGCGGCATAGCAATAATACCTATCGGCAGCGCCGCGAGCGTTGCGACAGTCCCCAATGCGAACGGACCTCGAATGGCGCGTACATATTCTGTCAATGAAATTCCCATTCGGGATTGAAGGAACCACAGCCCGAGCAGGTCGCTGACAATGATCCAGCATCCGTATCCCGCAACGATTCCCTTGAATCCAAATGCTTGGGCGAGTGGCAGCGCCACTGCTACACCGATGGCGGTGGCTGCGATCGCTGCGCCGGCGATGGTGCCGGATCGCCCGATCGCGAGCATGCTCGCGGAACAGACACCCGTTGACACGCTGACGGCAACCCCGGGGGCAAGGCCAGCAAGAACCATCACGACGCCGTCGTGGCGCTCGCCCAGCCAGAGGGGAACAGCGCTAAACGACGTGGCGCACAAAAGTAGCGGCAGGGATATGGCGACCGCCGCGTTACGGCGTGTCAGGCGAGAATACTGGGCGACAATCGCGGCCTTCCCGCCGAGCGCGTATGCCCTGGTGAGGTGGGTCGTCAGCGCCACCGAAGCGGCGGCCCCGAACGTCTGGGCTCCCTGTACCAGTCGGCTGCCTAATTCGTAAACGCCTGCAGCTGCCGGGCCGATGACGATACCGGCGATGAGTTTGCCGGATTGGAACTTCATGATGTCGGCGGCGCCGAACACCCACACCTTGATTCCGTAGGTCAAGATCTCCCGCGCCAGGGCAGCCTTCGGCCGGCCGATGACGATCCGGTGCTCGTCGAAAAGAATAGTCGCCACGACCGCGCAGAGTCCGACGCCCGATCCCACGGCGGTGCCCAGCGCGAAACTGCGCAGGGTCGGGCTGCCGACCAGCGCGACCACTCCACCAACAACCTGCGCGACCACAAGAACGGCAACGCCGATGTTTGCCGCCACGAAGCGACCCCGGCCGTTCGAGGCTCCCGCAAGAGCCCTGCCAAGCAGCCCGCAGATCAGCATGGTCATCGCGGACACAACAAGGAACTGGGCTAGCGCTGCATCGCGCGTGCGCAGAATCTGGTTCAGCAAGCCGGGAATGAGCAGCGGAACCGCGTACAGTACGCCGCTGAATCCGATCAGCGCGGCAAGGCAAACACCGACGACGGAACGTTCGCTTTGAATATCCCCGCGTGCATGGAACAGGGCGACATATCGGTTGGCCGCGCGGGAGACCCCAAAATCGAACATAGCCGCGCACTGCGCGATCGCGGCTGTGATCGACCAGATACCGAAGTCGTGCAGTCCGAGCCGACTGACGACGTATGGTGTGGCGACCACATTGACGCCGGACCCGGCAATCAGGGGAAGTATCTGGGCAGCCGCTCCCAGCTTGAGCGACTGCACGCCGCGGACGGCAGACTGCCCATTCGTGTGGGTGCCCCCAATGTCGATCCCGCCGCTGCGTCGGTAAACCTTCCATCCGCGTCGGTAGTGATTGTCATCAAGACACGGAATCTGCGAGGGGGGGCCGCTACCGCTAGTCACCGAGGCCTTACTCGAACTCAAGGCGCCGCCCCAATGCTAGATAACCCGCTTGGGTCGCGAAACTCATGGCGCGTCGGGCGCGCAAATGGCGGGGGGTCTCGAGAAGCACCTTCGGCATTCGAGCGCCGGCTTTCAACCAGAGCGTGAAGGCGCGTAGGCGCAGCCTGGGGCTCAGCGCTTCACTTTGCACCAAGCTGGTCAGCACCAACATGATGTCGAGCGGATACGCCGTCTTATATGCGCTGGTCTGCGAACCAGCATCATGGTGCCAGCGAACCGTGAGTTCGTCCTCGACGAAGGCCGCATCCGATCGACAGAGGACCCTTAACCACAGATCGATATCCGAGAGTAGTGGCGTCTGTGGCCGGAAGCCACCGACCTCAATCAAGGTCGCCCGTCGAACCATGACCGAGGTCGGTTCGCCGATGGGGTTCCCGCCTCCGCCGGCGGCGAGGTACCTGCGAACCAGATCGGAGCCCTTGTTGACGGGGCGCAGCGGTCGCAACGGTCCTTCGAGGCGGCCATAGCGCGCCTTCCAGGATTCGTCCGCGCTCACTACGCGTCTCGGCGCAAACGCCAGCCCCACATTGTTCGCGTCGAACAAAGGGACCAGCGTTTCCAGGCAATGAGGAAGCAGCCAGTCATCCGCATGCACAAACTGGATCAATTCGCCCCGCGCGACGCTCACGCACTTGTTGTGGTTGCGCACCCCGCCGAGGTTCGTTTCATTTCGCACCAGCCGGATCCGCCGGTCCCGGTAGCCCAAGACCCGCTCAACCGTCGCGTCGCTCGAATCATTGTCCACCACAACACATTCGAATTCCGTATAGGTCTGCGCCAATACGCTATCGATGCTCCGCTCGATGGTGTCGGCGCCGTTGTGCACGGGAACGCAGACACTCACCTTGGGCGAGGAACCATCGGCGGCCGCGGGGACCACACCGGTCGTCGGTGCTGCCGCCGCGCCATTTGCGGCGCTCATTGCAGCGCCGATGCCCTGCGAGTTGCCAGCCGAGGCCTTCGGGGCCTCGGACTGCCTGGTCACGACCGACACGTGCTTCTCCTAATAGGACCGAACGACGCGAAATAAGGCGACCGCCGCTGCGGTGGTGTCCGGGCGCGGCGATCATGACGGCGGCAACAGTGCAAACCCATCATTCGCATCTCCGCCCACTATACATACTATTAGAATGATGCGGAAGCCCTAAACGGGTTCGCGGTATGTATGATGTAGTTCACGAGACCTCGTAAGCTAGCCGAACCGGCAACGGCGTTTCCGGCAACGGCGCAGCCCACCGACACCCTCTACTCAGGAGCCCGCGGATGACCGAAGCCCCCATTGTCATCGTCGGCACCGGATTCGCCGGGTTCGGGGCCGGCCATCGGCTAGAGTCTGCTGGCCGGCCGTACGTCGTATACGACCGCAACGCCTTCATCGGCGGCCACACGGCGAGCCACGAACTCCCCGGCGGATTCGTCTTCGACGAAGAACCCCATATTTCCTTCGCCAAAGATGAGCGGATCCAGCAGATCCTTGCTGACGCTGTCTGCGGGCGGTATGAGGCTGTCCAGATAGGAGGACAGCTACTGGCAGGGGGATCGCATCCCGATCCTGGCGCCCGAGCAGATCGCGGCGACGAAATCCGATTATCTGTTGATCCTTCCTTGGAACTTGAAAGACGAGGTCATGCAGCAACAGAGTCAGATCCGATCCTGGGGCGGCGCTTCGTAGTCCCAATCCCGAAGGTCGAAGTTCTATGAAAATCCTGGTTACCGGTACTGAAGGCTATATAGGCACGCGGCTCGCTCCGCTACTGATCGCCGACGGACACGAAGTGGTCGGACTGGACACGGGCTATTACCGCGACGGCTGGCTGTATAGCCCGACTCCCCAGCCCTATATAACCCCGCGGCTGTTGAACAAGGATCTGCGCAGTGTGGTTCCCGATGACGTGGAGGGGTTCGACGCGGTGGTGCATCTCGCCGAGCTCTCGAACGATCCGCTGGGTGAAAACAAGCCCGAGGTGACTTACCGGATCAATCACGAGGGTTCCGTCAACCTCGCGCGAATGGCAAAGGCCGCCGGAGTCTCGCGCTTCGTCTACGCATCCTCGTGCAGCGTCTACGGTCTAGGAGTAGGCGACTGGCTCGACGAGACTTCTCCTGTCAATCCGCAGACCGCATACGCGAAATGCAAGGTCATGGTGGAACGGGATGTCAAGCCGATGGGCGATTCGAGTTTCTGCGCTACTTTTCTGCGCAACGCGACGGCTTACGGCGCCTCGCCCCGCATGCGATTCGATATCGTTATCAACGATCTGTGCGGGCTCGCTTGGACCAAGAAGCGGATTGCGATGACGAGCGATGGCAGTCCCTGGCGGCCCGTAGTACACGTCGAGGATATCTGCCTTGCGATACGCCTGACGCTGGGCGCGCCGCCCTCGACGGTCAACGGCGAGGCCTTCAATGTAGGTTCGAACGCAGAGAACTACCGTATCCGCGACATAGCGCAGACCATCGCGTCGGTGTTTCCGGGGTGCGAGGTCTCGACGGGATCGAGCACGGGTGACAATCGCAGCTACCGGGTAAAATTCGACAAGATCCGCAAGCATCTGCCGACGTTTGAGACGCAGTGGTCCGCCCTGCAGGGTGCGCAGGAACTGCGAACCCTGTTCGAGCGAATCGAGATGAGCCCGGATACATTCGGCTATCGCGCATTCACGCGCCTGAAGCAGCTGCGCTATCTGTCAGATACGGGGCAGATAGACGACGAGTTCCGCTGGTCCGAAGCGCGCAATTCGGCCGCCCTGCCGGTCTGAGCGCCACGTGTTGAGCGCAACGGGACAAACGGCGGCCGGGCATGCAACTCCGCGGCTGGAGGGCTCTTTGGAAGTCACGACAAGAGAGCTCAGCGCCGGGATTGGAGCCGAGGCGCACGCGCTGTGCGCGGCGCTCTATCCATTCTGCCGCAGCCTGACCGGGGAAGGCGTGCGGCAGACGTTGCGTAAATTGCGCGAAATCATCCCGCTTACGATCAACGAAGCGCCTTCGGGGACTCAGGCCTTCGACTGGACGGTGCCCGACGAATGGAATATCACGGATGCGTACGTGCTCGATGGCAGCGGCAACCGGATCATCGACTTCAAGGCGAGCAACCTGCACGTGATCGGCAACAGCGCGCCGATCGATGCGCGGATTTCGCGCGCGGGACTGCTGAAACATCTGCATACCGATCCAGCCCATCCGGACTGGATTCCCTACCGGCACACTTACTACCGGGACTCGTGGGGTTTCTGCGCGCCTCATAGCGTGCTCGAAAGTCTCAATGAACCGGAGTACCGGGTGCGCATCGATGCGCGCATTGCACCCGGCAGCCTGAGCTACGGCGAGCTGCTGCTGCCCGGACGTGAGCGCGGCGAGATATTGATTTCGACTCACACATGCCACCCCTCGTTGGGCAACGACAATCTTTCCGGAATTGCGGTCGCGGCATTGCTGGCGAAGAATTTGGCCGGATGCGATCGCAGGTGCGGCGTGCGCTTTGTATTTTTGCCGGCGACTCTCGGTCCTCTGGTGTGGCTGTCACGAAACGAGGAGCTGGCCGCCTCGATACGCGGCGGACTCGTGCTCGCAGTTTGCGGGGACGCCGGTGAGCCTACCTATGTGCGCTCGCGACGTGGGCGTGCACTGATCGATCGCGCCGTCGAGCACGTATTCATGCACAGCAGTCCTAAAGCATCCATTCGAGACTTTGCTCCGACCGGCTACGATCAGCGCCAGTACTGTTCTCCCGGATTCGATCTGCCGATGGGAGGCTTCATGCGCACGCCGAACGCCGAGTACGCGCAGTACCACACCTCGGCGGACGACCTCGAACTCGTCCGGCCCGAGGGGCTCGGCGACTCCTGGCGACTAATACGGCTGGCGATCCACATTCTGCAGGAGGACCGTCGGTATCTGAATCTCTCGCCCAAGGGCGAGCCACGGCTCGGGCCGCGCGGCTTGTTCGCGGACGCCGAGCGACTGGGACTGCTGTGGATTTTGAATTTGTCCGACGGACTGCACACACTTCTGGACATCGCCGAGCGCTCGCATATGCCTTTCTGGACCTTGCACGAGGGTGCGCGCCGGCTCGAGGAGAGCGGACTCTTGCGAGAGGTGAGCGAACGTGACCCGGCCTGAGAACGGATCCTTCCACGAAGCGACGGCGCTCGTGACCGGCGCAGCGGGATTCATCGGCAGCGCCGTCAGCGCGCGTCTGGCCGCAAGCGGGGCCGTCGTCCATTCGGTGAGCCGCCGCCCCAATGGCCCCGCTTCGGCGCAGCACCACTGGAGTCTCGACATGTCGGATTCATCCGCGGTCATAAAACTCATCAACAGCGTACGGCCCGACTATGTATTCCATCTCGCAAGCCACGTTTGGGGTGCGCCTGACCTTAAGCACTTTCTACCGACGTTTCACAGCAACCTGCAGAGCAGCGTCAACCTGTTTTACGCGCTGGCGGAGACGGGCTGCAAGCGCGTCATCACGACCGGTTCGCTCGTCGAGCCCGATGCTGGTTCCGGCCAAAGCATTCCGAACTCTCCGTATGCCGCCGCAAAATGGGCCAGCGCCAGTTACGCGCGCATGTCTCACGCTCTTTACCAGTTGCCCGTCGCGATCGCGCGCGTATTCATGGTCTATGGGCCGGCGCAGCAGGACGAGGGCAAACTTGTTCCGTACGTCATTCGCTGCCTGCAGCGTGGGCAGGCGCCGATGATTTCCAGCGGACGGCATGTAATTGACTGGGTGTTCGTCGACGATGTCGTCGAAGGCTTCATGAAAATGGCGACCAGCGAGGACATCGGCGGCCAGTCGGTCGACCTGGGCACGGGAATTCAGACGACGACGGCCGACCTGGTCGAAACGCTGTGCGACCTGATGGGCGGCAACATTCGGCCGGTTTACGGGGCGCTCCCCGATCGCCCTCTGGAGCCGGTGCGCGTGGCCGATCGCGAGCGGGCGTTCGCGCAGATCGGCTTTCGATCCCAGGTCCCCCTGCGCGAGGGTCTGCAGCGCACGATCAACTGGTACAACACTCATCCCGCGCCCGCGGCGGAAGAGAAACAACATGTCTGAGAAGTTGATAGCGGTCCTGGGGACCGGGATGTCAGGGTTCGGCGCCGCTTACACGCTCGACGCCGCGCGCCGCCCGTTCGTGAGCTACGACAAGAACGATTACCTGGGCGGGCATACACGTTCGTTCCGCTACGACGGCGGGTTCGTTCTCGATGAAGGCGGACACATCTCCTTCACGAAGCACCAGCACGTCAAGGACATTCTAGCCAACAGCGTTGCGGGTGATTTTGAGGAGCGTACGCTCGCCATCGACAATTACTGGCACGGTCTGCGCATTCCACATCCGGTACAAACCAACCTGCGCGGCCTACCGGCCGATCTGGTGCGCCGGATCATTGCCGATTTCGATCTGGCAGCCGCACAATCGACGCCAGATCCGAAAACGCAGACCTATGCCCAATGGCTGCACACGACATACGGCAAGACCTTCGCCGAGACATTTCCGATCGTCTACGGCACGAAGTATCACACGACGACAATGGACCGGCTCGTGACGGATTGGATAGGTCCGCGCATGTATCGGCCGAGCCGGGAGGAGATGCTGCGCAGTGCGACAGACGGACCGGTTCCGGGCTCGCATTACGTCGATGCGTTTCGCTACCCATCGCACGGCGGCTTCATGACCTACCTGGAGCCATTTGCCCGAAGCTGCGATGTGCGGCTGAATCACAAAGTCGTGGGAATCTGCCCGCAAGCGCGACAGTTGCGCTTCGCCAACGGCACGGTTGCCGCTTATTCCGAACTGATCTCCTCCGTGCCGCTGCCCGATCTGGTTCCCATGATTGACGGAGTGCCGGCTGAAATCGTCGCGGCGGCGGAGCGCCTCGCGTTCACAACGGCGGCGCTGTTCAATTTCGGAATCGACCGCGAGGATTTATCCGAAACGGCGATCACCTATTTTTACGATGAGGACATAGTGTTCTCCCGCGTCAACCTGCCGCATATGTTCTCGCCGCACAATGCACCGCCAGGGTGCGGCACCATCCAGGCCGAGATCTACTTTTCGGACAAATACAAACCGCTGCGGGGAAGTCCCAACGACTACGTGCCGGAAGTGGTCGCCGGATTGCGGCGCTGCGGCTTCATCCGCGAAGGGGACCGGATCCTTCTGCAGGAAACCTCGATCAACCGCTATGCAAATGTGATCTACGACTTGGATCGCGCCGCGGCGGTCAAGGCGATTCATGGCTTTCTCGATGAGCAGCGGATTTTCTATTGCGGGCGCTACGGAGATTGGAATCACGCCTGGACGGACCAGGCGTTCATCAGCGGTGAGAACGCCGCGCGTAAGGTTCTCGAGCGCCTCTGATCTGGTAGCGGCCCGCAGCCGCCGCCACGTCGTTCGGTTTCTGTCGCGATTCGACCGAAGCGCAGCCGGACGGCGTGCCCGCCCATCTCACAAACCTCCGAAGGCGACGACCGACTTCTGCAGGACAAATGCCTCAGCATGGGGGCTACGGCACTGCACGCCGCGCAGCCGAGACAGGCCGAGGAACGCTTCCTCGTCGAACCAGTCGTGCGCCGCCTGGGACGGGTAGTGCTTATGCAAAAGGCGGGCCTTCTCCTCGGCTACCTCGGCCGATAAAGGATGGAACAGAGTGGGTTGCGGTGTGTCCGATTCCCACTTGAGGATCTCGTAGCCGAGGATCAGGTGGTCCCTGAATTCTGTGGGCAGGAGCTCAGCGAGCAGCCTATGGTCTTGGTGAGCGTCGCCGCGATGCGGGCCGAACACTACCCGCGGATTGCATGATCTACGAAACTCGTTGAGGGCATCCTTGATTCGTTCCCAATGCGCAGGTGCCCGACCGTCCGGAATGTCGAGAATGCTCACCTCGACGTCCGCGCCGGTGCAGAGGGCGACGAGCGCCTCCGACTCCTCGGCTTCGCGTTCGGTGCCGCGGCCCGACAGCACCAGCCCCCGTACCCGCAGTCCCGGCTCGGCCGCGGCCAAAGTCAGCAGGGTGCCACCCATGCCGATCGCAATGTCGTCACAATGCGCGCCGACGGTCGCGATCTCACCAAGTGCGCCGGTAAAAAGTTGGATCATCTCGCCGCGAACGCGTCGACTTTCGTCTCAGCGGCACGGCGCTCCCATAGCATCCATGGACGCTCGCCGCGGTGATACGCATCGTCGAGTTCGGCCCGCTCCTTGAAGGTGTCGGCGGGCGCCCAGAACCCTGTGTGCTTGTAGCCGAACAGCCTTCCCTGTCCCGCCAATGTTCCGCAGGCATCGGCGACAAGATCTCCGCCGGGAGGCAGGAAGTCGAAGACCTCCTCGGAAAGCACGAAGTAACCGCCGTTAACCCACACCGATAGATCGGAAACTGGCATGATGTCCTTGACCTCGCCGGCCTCGCTGACATCGACGCAGTGAAACGATTGCTGCGGCGGGACCACCATCATCGACACGGCCGCGCCCGAGGCGTACAAGTTCTCGATCATGTCATTCAGCGGAGCATCGGTGAGCACGTCGGCATAGTTGGCCAGGAAATGCTCGTCGCCGTCGAGGTAGCCGCGAACACGACGCAGACGCTCACCGATTGGGGATTCCAGGCCGGTGTCGACGAAAGTGATCGACCAGTCACTGATATCGGAATTCAGTAGGTCGATCCGGTTGCCGCACATCACGAAATCGTTGGATGCCGACTCCTTGTAGTTCAGAAAGAAGTCCTTGATGTGGGACGCACCGTATCCAAGGCACAGGATGAAGTCCTTGTGGCCGAAGTGGGCGTAGTACCGCATCACATGCCAGAGCAGCGGACGCGGACCGACCATCTGCATCGGTTTCGGTATGTCGTCGTGAATGCTGTTGCGCATCCGCATGCCGTACCCGCCGCAAAAAAGGACAACCTTCATTTCGTTTGCCTCCCAGTGGCTTCGGATTCCAAGATGGCTGCGTTGTGCAGGGTCGGGAGTGGAAAGAGGAGTTGGCCTCCCCAGTCGGCGATGTAGCGGAGCTGGTCGGTCAGCTCGGTTTCCAAGTTCCACGGCAGCGCGAGCACCACGTCCGGTCGGTCCTTGGCGATCATCGCTGGATCGTGAATCGGGATGCGTGTCCCCGGGGTGAATTTGCCATGTTTGTACGGATTCCGGTCGACGGTGTACTCGAGCAGGTCGCTGCGGATCCCGCAGTAATTAAGCAGAGTGTTGCCCTTGCCCGGGGCACCGTAGCCGACGACCCGCTTGCCTTCGGTCCGGCACTCGAGCAGGAATCGCAACAGATCGTGGCGGATCGCCTCGGTTCGCGGACGTAGTTGCAGATAGCCGTCCACCTGATGCAGTCCGGCCGCTTCCTCGATCTCCAATACTTCGGCTACCCGCTCACTCGGTGCCCCGGCGGCCTTTTCGGGACGGGCCCAGATGCGAAGGGACCCACCGTGCGTGGGTATGAGGTCAACGTCGACAACGGCCAGACCGGCAGTGGCGAGCGCACGCATTGCCGACAGGACTGTGTAGTACTGGAAGTGTTCGTGATAGATCGTGTCAAACTGGCCCAGGCTGACCAGGTTTAGCGCGTGGTGTACCTCGATGCTCAGCCAGCCGTCGTCGGCGAGCAGTCCGCGCAGGGACCGGGTGAAACCCAGCAGATCGGGGATGTGTGCATAGACGTTGTTCGCGATGACGAGATCTGCTGCCCCGTGCTCGGCGCGCACGCCGCTTGCCAGCCACTCGTCCAGAAATTCGATTTCCGTGGGCACACCGCGCGCACGAGCGGCGGCGCCGACATTTACCGAAGGCTCGATTCCCAGGCAGGGTATGTCCGCGGCGACCACGTGCTGCAGCAGGTAGCCGTCGTTGCTGGCGACTTCGATGACAAATGAGTCGGTTCCGAGCCCGAGCCGTTCGGCGGTTTCGTCGACGAAAATCTTCGCGTGTTGCACCCAGCTGTCCGAAAATGAGGAAAAATAAGCGTATTCGGTGAACGTGTCCGCGGGCGTGATCAGCGCTGGAATCTGCAGAAGCAGGCAGTCCTCGCACAGCCGCAGGTGCAGCGGGAAGGTCGGTTCGGGAAGGTCGAGTTCGTCGATAGTGAGCAACTTTTCGCACGGTGGAGTCGCGCCCAGGTCCAAGACGCTCAGCAGTCGGTTTGAGTCACACAGACGGCAGCGCACCTAATCCTCGATTCTCTGTATCTACCAAACCCGGCGCTCAGTACGCCCCCGACGCACCGCAAACCACCGAGACGGTCTTCGCCGCAATGACCAAATCGCTTAGCATCGACCAGTTCTCGACGTAAGACAGGTCCAGCCTCGCCGAGTCCTCCCAGGACAGGTCGGATCGGCCGCTGACCTGCCACAGCCCTGTAATGCCGGGACGCACCAGCAGCCGGCGACGTATCCGGTGGTCGTAGGTTTCGACTTCGCTCTGCAGTGGCGGGCGGGGTCCGACCACGCTCATGTCCCCACGTAGTACGTTGATGAACTGCGGAAGTTCATCGATGCTGTACCGACGCAGAATCCTGCCCACCCGAGTGACTCTGGGGTCTTCGCGGATCTTCAACAACACACCACCGACACTGTCGTTGAGGCCGGCCACCTCCGCCAGTCGCCGGTCGGCGTCGACAACCATGCTGCGGAACTTGATCATCCGGAACGGCGCACCGTCCAGGCCGATGCGTTCGGAACGAGAAAAGACCTGGCCCCGACTAGTTACCTTTATCGCCACCGCAGAAGCGATCAGGATCGGCGACGCCGCCAGCAGCGCCAGCAGCGAAAAGCAAACATCGAACGCGCGCTTCTGAAACCGCTTGGCCCCTTCATATTGCGGCTTGTCAACGTGGATCAACGGT
>DASXMJ010000200.1 GCA_036495685.1 Candidatus Binataceae bacterium
TCGATCAGGCGAGGATAAACAGCTCGCTCGCGGCCGGGCGGCCAGGTATCCCGATAGGAACGCCTGTCGAAAGGTATGTCTTGTGTGCCTACTATGCCCCTACCTGCTCGAAACTGATATCACTCACTATCAAACCAAGCCACCGACGGTGCTGAAAAGCTCAATGCACCACTACTTTGACGCATACAGTCTGATACCGACTGATACCGAGAGATACGGATTCCGATGGTCCTGGTATACGGTAACCCGCTTGCCAATGTTGCCGGCTACCACAAGTCGGATTGGACGAGTCCGCTACCCGTGATGGTTCCGCTATTCCCTGTCATCAAATCGGCAGAGTATACCCACGCTTTTGTTTTCTCTGGACGGCTTCATATCCTCTACTACAGCTGCGTAAACCTGGCGTGGGTGCTGTTTGCACCGGCGGGTACGATGGCAATGGCGGTCCGCAAACGTTTCTGGGATTACGCTAAGACATATCCGGCCGAAGCGATCTTTTCTTTCGCAGGTACTTTCCCACTTTTCCTGTTTTCCAACAGTGCGCCAATGTGGGAGTTTTTCTTCTTCCCACGTTTTTTATGATCCCGCTGATACCTTTCCTGCTGTTCGTCTTCTCAGATTGCATGCCGCGCGACCGGAGGATCCTATGGGGTGTCGCGCTCTGAATGTGACTGCCTCGGTGGGACCGAAGGTAACTTCGCCACTTCTCCTGATAGGCCGAACGGCGCCGAAAGGAACTGTTTGCGGCTGTGACCTGCCGATCCAGCGGCCAATCAGTTCGCGAGGCGGATGATCGGCCTGTCTCCCTGATCTTTTGATCGTTGCTGTGGTCAAAGTCGGTGGGCAGCGAAAGCGCGAGCCCTCCCTCGCCCGCAAGCCCGGGCAACGCATTAGACGCGCCACCCGCTTGCGCCCGGTCCGCTGACTACGCACCCGCCAACTCGGCGTGCACCTGCGGACGGCCGTAGCGGGCCGCGACTCTCCGCGAGGATCGCGGCGATCTCGAGCCGCAGGCTTTGGTCCTACGGTGCGCGGCGCCGCCGGCCGTTGATAGATCTTCGTCTCTGCGTCCGATCAGAAGCTCAGAAGCGCAAATTGGAAGCTGCAATTGCAGGGTCTTCGCCGCACAGGTCATCGCAAAGCTGCGCTGCATCCAGTCGAACGTCGACTGTCACTCGCCTTAACGCGACGGCGAATTGAAAGTGGCATTGTAACGGGACTTCAGATCGTCGTCCGCTTCGTCTCCAGCTTTGTACGTCCCGACATCAATCTGCTTCACAGTCTCATCGCCTGACTCGACAGACCGCTGGATAAGGGACTTGGCACGTTCCAAGGTGTAGAGGCTATCCGACTCGACGTGGTAGGGCGTTCGCTTTTGGGGAAGATTAGCCCCATGGATGCTCGAAACCAGCGTATCTCGAACGCCTTGATGATTAGTTGCTGTCACTGCAGATCCTTTCCCGAGTGCGAAATCCTGCCTCTTTGAAAAGTCAGCAACTACTTTGTTTTCCAACCCGGAATCGGGCACCTGATTTTGGGACGCGACGCTGGGCGGTAAGGTTGCGTGGGTCTTGTCTCTATTTGTAGATTGGCTGGATTCGGCCGTGCTGAGTTCGGCCGTGAAGGGATGCTTAAGGACTTCCGAAGCGCGCGATGCTGTGCCAACGCTAAATGAGACAGTGCCGATTGGGGTCTCGCTACGCGGTTCCGCCACGTCGCGAGCCTGACCGGCTGCCGCCCGCAGGACTGTCCGGGCGCGATCGACAAAACGCTCTGGTTGCCCAGTCAGCCAGGCGGTCCACGCCAAAATCCCGACGATGCCTGCGATCCCTATTATGCGCAGCAGCAAGACAGTGCAACGTTTCGCCTGCTCGCGGGCTGCCGCCTCTAGTTCGCCAGAATAGCGAACATTCGCACTGCCAGTAACGAGCTGGGTCTGGCAGGGTAGACAGACTCGTAGGTGGTAGCGAATCTGGGTGCGTTCCTTGGAGGACAACCGGCGCCCTCGCTGGGGCACGCCGCCCAGCTGGACCAAGTCGCGGTATGCGGCAAGAGCCTCGCGCGGAGGGCACGACATATGAGCGGGCGCACGGCGCGTTGTAGGAGCATAAAACTTGGGTCCTGTCGCATTGAGCTCGCCTGCATCTCGTCGCTTCAGGAGGGCGCGCAACCAATCGAGCAAGGAGACACATCCATCGAAATCCCGTAGCAGCGAATTTCTGCGTCCATCTTCTTCCAATTCTCCATAGATCTCCTGCAAGACGACCTCAGCTAAATTCGTTGCACGACGCTCGTCGTGAGTAATATCGAGTGCAAGATCGTGAAGCAGAACTTTGTATTTTGCCTCGAAATTGTTTACGGCCTCGCTACAACCCAACCGGAAAGCCACTGCAAATGCAAAATCGTCCGGGTGCACCAATGTACGAGAAACTTCCATTGGGAAAGAAGGTCTCGACGCCGCTGAGGCGCTCGAGATCGCGGCGCGATAAATCGCGCCAGCCCATTGTGCTTCTGGAATTTTCCAGCAAGCGGCTGACCGCTCGTAGAGCTCCTTGATTTCGACCGCGTGGCGGGTGTGAAAATCTTCGAGCCGACTCATCGTACTCATAGTAGAAAGTCGGAACTCAATGATCAATTGACGAAGAGTCCAGAGACTTGAAGCCAAACTTCAATGGAAGCTCCCAATAGCGGGTCTGACTCCTACTGGCCGTACCATTTTTTAGCATCGTGTAAGGGCCACATTTGTAGACGCCTGTCAGGAACCTTAATCGCGGCGAGCTTTCTCGATCGAGAGGCGCGCCGTTCCGTAAAACACGTCTGGCCGAACGCTGCGAGCGTTTCCCCGCTACGAGAAGTGCGCGGTGCGGCCCCGTGAGGGTATTCTCACTGTTGTGGGAGGAGGAAGCGGGATGTGTGGAACGGACCGCCAGCAGTCTTCGAGGACCATCCGTTGCGGGCAATTCGGGCCACGGCTGATGCGTCGCTGAGCGAGTTGTAAGCGCAGTTCGACGCGATGTATGCGCAGAGCGGGCGGCCTCGATCCCACCGGAGAAGCTTCTGCGCACGGTGCTTCGACTGTCGAAGAATCGTACGTTTGCTTGGGTATGTTCTACCAGTCACGCGAGCAGTTCAGCGAAGTGGGGCGCGTATATAAAAAGATCGCCAAGTACCGTTCTTCAGTCACCGGATACTGCAACGTGGGCGAGGCGACCTGGAGTTAAGGCCCCCCAACTATGACGAGGCACTTAAGTATTTCAGAAAGGCTTATAGCCTGGACCCGCAATCCGCCCGAGTCGTTCTGAGAATCGGCCAGATTCTGACTATCAAAGGGAACCGGTGTGCAGAGCAGACCTTTCCTCAAGCAGGCCAGCGAAGATTCCTGAGGACGTTCGAGTTCGCAAACGAAGCCAAAAGAGAACTACGTGCTTTCTGAGCTGGAATTTACCATCCGACTCAACCCCGGTCCGCAACCCAGTTACTATGCGCCTGTCGTCCTCTCGAATCCGCCGATCGCGCCAGGGTAGCTGAACAACCTTCGGATCGCGCAACGGCCCTTTTGAGCGCGCACGATACCGACCCTCTCTTGCCGCCGTGCCGGCACTAGGCGGCGAGTTTACGGCATAGCGCTTCGGTCATCGAGCCGAGTGTCTTCAGATCCCGCTCTTCGAAAGGATCGCCGCCGGTCAGGTCGAGTTGGCATCCAAAAGCCTGCGCTAGTTCGTCTTCCACAAATACGATCAGATTGACCAGCGCCATCGAATCGATGCTGCCCTTGCTGTCAATGAGGACCGTGTCGCCGCTCTTTCTAAGCTGCTGTGTCTTGGCGAGCGTCTCGTTGAGGGTGTCGACCGCTCGGAAAATCGCCGCCCTGATCGCATCTTCTGACGTAATCGGCGAATTGCCGTCTGATTTGATCTTGTCAGTTTCCAAAATGCTAGGCCTTTCCGTTTGCTGACTCGTCGCGGGGGTTGGGAGGTTGCGGTGCCTCGCGATTTCGAATCGGGCGAAGCCCGAGTAGGAATTGCTGGTAGGTCGAGGTTGCGAGCGGGACCTGCGCCACCCCTGCTGGCGCGGCCACAGAGGCCTTAATGAATGCACGTTCGGCGACATCTGCCGTTATCACACACGCCCCCGCGATCACCGCGCCATCACCGATGGTCAAGGTGCGTCCATTGGCGCTCGCAATCAGGCAGCAGGGACCGATCCAGACGTTGCGGCCGATCACGACGCGGCCCGGACCGCGCAGATGAGCGAGGATAACCGTGCGCAGGCCGATCTCGCTGAAATCACCGATCTCGATGCACTCCGGAAACTCGTTTTCCAGGTAGACCTCATCGCCGATGAAAACCTTGCGCCCCACCGCCACTCCCCGGAATCGATGCAGAGCCGGTCGCAGGCTCACGCTTCCCGGCAGGCTACGCGCCGCGCTGTGCAGCGCGCGATTCAGCATTCGCTGAAGCAAGGGCTTGGTCACAGCTTCAGGCATCACGTGTCACCGGTTCTGCAACCCGCGGGTCCGCCACTGCGCCTTCGAGGTCAGAGAGGGTCGGCGCGCGATGTGCCGGTGGTTCTTCAACGATAGTCGTACAATCGGGTGCGGGCCGTATGATGCGAAGATCCGCCGCAAAGGTGTTTCCGTCCTCTCGTTCCAGGTTTCTCTGCAGAAAGTTCAGGCACGGTGCGTTCTTAGCGGTGGGAAGATACTCTGCCACCAGCCGATCGCACCCGCGGGCGTGCGCCGCGTTCGCCAGAAAGTGGAGTATCGACTCCTCGACCTGCCGCCCCATGACGCGGCAGCTTAAGACCAGGTCAGCGATCGAGGCAGACTTGCGCGGCTTGTCGAAGGCCAGCGTTCCAATTCCGACCAGTCCGTAGTCGCCGAACCGATCCATCACGTTGAACACTAATGCGCAGTGGTCCGGGTGAACCGCCCAGCGCATGAACTCCTGCGCCGATAGGCGCCGGGTACTCAGATTCATCTGGTTGGTCTTATTGAGCAGCTGGGTCGCGCGGGCCAGGTGAGCCTCGCTCAGCTCCGCGACCCGGACCACGATGTTCAAGCTATGCATCCAGCCATCCAGATCGACGTCCTCGCGAAGCCGACCTCTTTTTCGCTCGGCTACGTACATCGCGGTGCGGTTGCGATCTTCGCCGGAAACCACCGGAGTATCGAAGCAATTCAGCGCCGCTAGCGCCGAACAATAATAGAGAGGACTAGCCGGCCAGTCGGGAACCAGAACCTCGGGGAGAGCGGTGCGGACACGATCGCGCTCGACCGGGTTGTCGTCGATGAACACGGCAGCGTCGAGCCCCAGGTTCAAGTGCCCGACCAGCTCGAGCAGATTTTGCGCCTTGTCATTCCAGTTGATCTTCCATCCGACGAAATCGTCGGGTCGAAGCAACATTTCCGGATGAGACTTGAGCGCGGTCAGCGCCGCTCCTTCGTCATTCTTGCTGGCGATGCCAAGCAGAATGCCGCGGCGGGACAGCGACTTCAGCGCCGCCTGGAAATCGCGATACGCTTCCCCGACCGCATCGTGACCGCCCACCCGCAACGCTTCCCAGCCAACGTCCCCCAGGATCCCGCCCCACAGCGTCTCGTCCAGATCGAGCACCACCAGCTTGCGGGCACGTCCCTCCAGTCCGCGCAGCGCCGCGACGAAGTCGGAAACCGCGTGCTTGAAGACGCCAAGTGAAAACGGCGTCTTCGCCGCGTACCAGAGCCGCGGGTCGTAGCCCTTGTCGCCGACCAGCGCGCTCCAGCGCGCGGCATCAAAGATCCGAATCCGCGGATCCGCCCGCGAGGATTCGTAAAGGACGAGGTTCATCTTCATCAGCGCGACCGAAAGACCGAGATCGGGGTCCAGGTCGAGAAGTCCGCGCCGCGCAAGCATCGGATGGAAGGGTGCGAAGGTCGCAACAAAAATGTGTTCGACGCGACGAGGGAGCCGGGTTAGCGCCTGCACGAACTGCTGGGTCTCCGCGGCGATTTCGTCCAGCGAAGAGGCCTCCATTGCGAGCCTTCGTTTGTAGGCTTCAGAGACGCTCTCGGCTGTGGCCCAAACCACTGCGGTGCGAGTGGCTGCGGTCCACAGTTCCAGATCCTGCACGAGCAGGTGCCGCATCACCGGGCCGAAGGGTGCGCATCGCGCGCGAATCGGCAGGTCCGGCGCGGCTTCCACCAGCAGCGACGCCAGGTTGGCGGCGTTGAAATCTGCCACCACCAGCACTTCGTGAATTTTCTCAGTACGCGAGGTCACGAACTCACGTTCCCTCTCTGCCGAAACAACACTCATCGGCTTTCAGCTAAAATGCGGAGGCTCATCGGGATCCCACTTCGTTCAGGTAGACGTTCTGCATGCGCCGCTGTCCGTGGGTCTCTCGCACCTGCGGATGATCAAACAGGTGCAAGATAAAAATCTGATCGATCCAGCGCGCATTCTTCAGCAGGCGCCGCGAGCGCAAAAACCGGAACTGCTGAATCTTGCGTACCTCGTGCTCGGCGTTGAACTCGTTGATCGCAAGCAACTCGCCCGCCCAGTCCGAATAATGCGGCAACACGATATCGTCGAAATACAGAACCGGTAAAAACAGATAGTTGGCGGCATCGGCGTCGGACAGCAGTCGCAGCGCATGCTTGGTCGAGGTGTAGTAGTCGAGATCGAACGCGGCGAAGCCAAGCGGCGCCTCGGGACTAAGATTCGACTTCAGGAACTCGGGTACCGTTTTGCTTACGTCGCCGAGTACCAACTTGCAGTTGGGGGGCAACTTTGCCTCGAGCCGGGCACGGTCCATCGGGAAATCGCCGAGCCCAAACTGTTCCGGATGGTCGCGAAAGTCCTCGGCCGGCGGCATGCCCTCGCCGCTGTCGAAGCCGGCGACCTGAACCGCTACGCCGGTGTCCCGGGTGATTAACTCCGCGACGCGGCACATATTGATCAGCCCTTCACCGGCGGCGACTCCGAACTCCACTGCCGTGAAGGCGGCGAGTCCCGCCTTGCGGGCCTGATCGGCGGCTTCGAGCAATCCATAGGCGTAGTGGGCACGCTGAATGAGATCGAACGCGATCCGGGAACGCACCCCGCCAAACACGGCGACCAGCAACGAGGCCAGATTGAGGTGCAGCGGCTCCGTCAACCTCTCTCGGAAAATTCGATTGCGCGCACTCGGTTGATGAAGAAACTTTTTTACCAGCACACTGCCGCTCCGTGGGTGCCAATCACCTTGGCCGCTCGGTACCGCCAACGAGATTTTTCTGCCGTGCTGGTTTTCAAGGGATTTGCTCCACCTCAGTGCGCTGCCGGGGCCGGCGATCTGCGCGGCGGGCTCAAACGACGCTTGACCTTTTCGGAAACCGAGAGGAGCCACTGATTGCGGGCCACGTAGTTGTCGCGAAACTCGGACAGGTAGCGGCGCGCCGCGACTTTGGCTCGATAGGCGGGGGACCAACGCACCGCGGCGGAACCCGGCACCCGCGCGCCCGGCACCTCGATGCGCACGACCTCGCCCGGGTTGAGCGTCACCTCGCTCGTCAGCTCCGACGCCGATACCGCAGCTTCCAAAGCTTGGCCGTCGCACAGGATATGAGAGACCCCGGTAAATTGTCCGGTTCGTTGAAGCCGGTAGGTCGTGCGGCAGTCCGAGACGTTCTGCAGCAGGAACCCATCGGCGTAGAAGCGGACCCGGGTTTCGTGATCGCTAATCTTTTGGTGCAAAGCCGCCTCGGTGAAAATTTCACCCGGCGAAGACCAGATGAGATCCGGTGACTGAACTTTAAGCCGTCTAACGAAATCCGTCATCGGACGACATCCGTTGCGGAAAAAGCCGTGATGCTCCACCAGCAGCGCCGGTTTGCCGACAAACAGGTCGAAGGCCACTGGGAAAATGCTGACCGGGTATCTCCGCGAAAACAGGGGACATCTTCCGTAACGCGAAATTGCAGGATCGAGCAGATCCCCGACGACTACGTCGCCCGGCTGGTGGTCCGCAGCGAAAACCGAAGTGTTGAGCGCCGCTAGAAAGCCCTCGGCTGCAAGCGCCTCGAGGGCACCCTTGCAAAAGCCCCCTTGCGGAAAAACCATGACCGGCTCGTATGCGAGTGCCTCGCGCACCCGCAGCTCCTCCATCCGCGCCACCGCCATCCTCGCTTTGGCGCGCAGTGCGGTAGGGCTGCCCGAACCGAATTCGTTCTCGGTATGGTCGCAGCCGTGAACACACAACGAGAGCCGATCCTCGCGGGATCGGAATAACGCGATGGTGTCGGCCGAGTTGCGCCCGTGATTCCAGGGAATGAACGCGATGGATGCGGTAACGTCGTCGGCATCGAGCGCCTCGATCAGATCGGAGTAGCGGAGGAAGCCGTAATTTTCCTTGAGCAGCGGGTCGTCAATGATCCATCCCGCCCGCGGGTTGGGATTATGCCAGCACCACTCTGCATACGCGCTGCGCAGGAACATCAACCATGGCGCAAGTTGCGCATAGAATTCAGTTGGCGGGTCGGAGGGCAACGCGGGAGCTGCAACATCCAGCAGCTCACTTCCCGCGAGCAGAAAAATCCGCGACGGTCCACGCGCAAAACTCACAAATGACGCAAGCTCACCCATCTTCATGAGCGCGATGCCGCTCAGACCAGGAAAGCCGCGCCATCGGCTGCCGGAGTCGTCGAGGCGAAAGCCGAGCCCGCGAAGCGGCGCACAGCCGGCCGGCAAATCAGCAGAAAACGAGACCTCCGGGGCCGAGTCTGGAAGCGCGACGGTTTCTTGTTGCGCGTTTCCTGTCAGCCACGACAACACCTCATTGGTCCCGGGCGAACCATCGAAGCCATGAAACAGCGCCGCCGGAAAGGTGGAAAGGAAGTTACCAAGCAGAGCGCCCTGCTCGCGAAACACTCTTGCGAGCGAAGCTGCGCTTGCCGCCAGGCAGACGCGCTCCTGCTGACCGATATGGTTGATGATGTCGAGAGGAGCACCGCCCTCGGAATCGACGAACACCGCCCTGATGCCCCACTTCTCGGCGAGTCGGGCGAGCTTGGCGTCGGTTTCTCTCGAATTGGCGCAGGACAGGACGACTAACGTCGCCGCCCCGAATCCAGCGTCGCCCGGACTGGACCAACTCAATGCTCTGTGACCTCTCAGGAGTCGTTATTAGGAGTCGTTGGCACGACCACAGTCGACCCCGCAAGACGGCAGCAAGTGCTATGCCGTCAGAAAAGGCTCAGAAATCCGTCAGAAAAGTGAGAGTTTTGTAAGAGAGAACATCAACTGCGGGAAGCTTTTACAGTTAAGCACCCATAGAAGCCGAGGTGGCTTTTTGTGTTTCGTGAGAGAACCTCCCTTGCGGGATTCGCCACGCATTGAGTCGCCTTCGAACGTGAGAGGCCCAGCTCAAATTCGAGAATGATGTCCTTCAGGAAGTTTCAGCGCAGGGTCAATTGGCTACTACTTACAAGTGTCCTTTACTCATAAGAGACGATTTCTCCCCTATACCCGACCCAGCTAAGGCCTCCTCAGCATTCGTTTCTGGCTTGATTTTGCGGCATCTAGCGTCACCGTCGCCCTAAGCTGCGTAAGGCAACCGATATGGCAATCCCCTGCAGGTTTGCTTA
>DASXMJ010000201.1 GCA_036495685.1 Candidatus Binataceae bacterium
GCTAACGCTCGGGCTGGTGCAGATGAGCTGCACGTCCGAGCCCTCGCGGAATCTCGACAAAGCGATCACGCAGATCGAAGATGCGGCGCGGCGCGGAGCGCAGGTGGTTTGCCTGCAGGAGCTGTTTCGGTCCCAGTACCCGTGCCAGGTGGAGGATCCGAAGTTCTTCGATCTCGCGGAACCGATTCCGGGACCGTCGACCGCCGCGCTTGGCCAAATTGCCGCCGCCCGCAAGATCGTGGTCGTAGCATCGCTGTTCGAACGACGCGCCGCCGGCGTGTATCACAACACCGCCGTTGTCATCGGCTCCAACGGCGACCTTATCGGTCGTTACCGCAAGATGCACATCCCCGACGACCCGCGTTACTACGAAAAATTCTACTTCACGCCAGGCGATCTCGATTTCGTCGCGCACCCGACCGCATATGGGACGATGGGCGTGCTCGTATGCTGGGATCAGTGGTTCCCCGAAGCCGCCAGGCTCACGGCAATGGCGGGCGCACAGGTGCTTTTTTACCCGACCGCGATTGGATGGTGGCACGGCGAGACGCCGGACGATCGGGTCAAGATGCTCGAGGCGTGGAAGACGATTCAGCGTTCGCATGCGATTGCCAACGGCGTCTATGTCGCGGCGGTGAATCGCACCGGCGTCGAGGACGATCTGGAGTTTTGGGGATCGTCATTCGTAGTCGATCCCTTCGGGGAGGTCGTGGCAAGCGCGGGGACCAGCCGCGAGGAAACTCTGGTGGTCGAATGCGATCTCGGGAAAATCGAACGCACGCGCCGGAACTGGCCGTTCTTAAGAGATCGGCGCATCGATGCGTACGGTGATCTCACCCGCCGCTTCCGCTCCTGAAAGTGCCGCCAATTCCCGACGACCATCGCAAGCGCTTGGCCGGCTATCGAATGCCGGCGGAGTGGGAACCGCATCTAGCCACCTACATCGTGTGGCCGCATAACCTCGACACCTGGCCGGGAAACTTCGACCCCATTCCGGGGGTGTTCGCGAAGATGGCCGCGGCGATCGCAGCCTGCGAACCACTGCGCGTACTGATCAAACACCCCGACGCTATCGAAACCGTTCGCGCGATGATCCGCGAGGCTGCCCGCGACGAGACAGTGATGGCGGGCATCGATCTGTTTCACCTGGACACCAACGATTCCTGGATCCGCGATCACGGTCCCATTTTCGTGAACCGAACTGAGCTCCGTGGACCCGGCCCCGGGCAAATCGCTTTGGACTGGAACTTCAATTCCTGGGGCGAAAAGTATGGCGCCTTCGATCTAGATGATGTGGTGCCGCGCCAACTGGGCGGTCGCTACCATTTTGAGACCATCGAACCCGGCATTGTCCTGGAGGGCGGTTCAATCGACCTCAATGGCATGGGCACCCTGATGACTACCGAGTCGTGCCTCCTAAACCGCAACCGCAATCCGCATCTCAGCCGCGAGCAGATCGAGGACTACCTGAAGAGTTACCTTGGAGCGACCAATATCTTGTGGCTCGGCGACGGAATTGCGGGCGACGACACCGATGGTCATATAGATGATCTGGCGCGCTTTGTTGCGCCCGATACGGTGGTCACCGTGGTCGAGGAAGATCCCGCGGACGTGAACTACCGGGTGCTCCAGGACAACCTCAATCGGCTGCGTACCATGCGCGACGAGCGAGGCGCGGCGCTGAAGATCGAAACTCTACCGATGCCACCGGCGCTGGTGTACGAAGGCACCCGCCTGCCCGCGTCTTACGCCAACTTCTATATTGCGAATGGCGCAGTTGTGATGCCGACCTTCGACTGTCCTGCGGATGCGGTTGCGACCGCGACCCTCTCGCGTCTGTTTGCCGGCCGCCGCGTGGTTGGCATTCCGGCGACCGAACTGGTTTGGGGGTTGGGTGCAGTGCATTGCCTCACCCAACAGCATCCGGCGTCTCGACCTTGACGGTGCACCTGGGCGCCCGGGCTCCTGCCCCGCGCTCGCCGTTCTTCCCTCGGGCCACCCGCAGTCGTATCGTCGGCAGCGGAGAATCCCAGATGTTAGCGCCGGCCGAACTGGTCAATCTTCACCGTTATCCAATCGATGACCTGTCATCCGAGCCGGCACGCCGCCTGGCGCTTCAGTGCCGGCGGCAACTCGATGAAACAGGTGCGTGCGAGCTGCCCGAATTTCTCACCCGTAACGGGGTCGCGAAGCTGGTGCAGGAGGGGGACGCGCTTTCGCCGCTTGCCTATCACAGCGTCGTCACCGGGACCGCCTACCTGGAGGTCCCGGACGAATCGTGGCCGGCTGACCACCCGCGCCGCTTCTTTGATCAGACCTCCGTGGGGGTGATCGCATACGACCAGTTTCCCGCGCATTCGGCGCTTCGGGGGCTCTACGAATGGGACGGGTTGATGGACTTTATAGCGGCGGCGCTCGCCAAGGACCGTCTGTATCGCTACGCGGATCCCATGGGCGCGCTGAACCTGGCGGTGATGGGCGCGGGCCAGCGGCTTCACTGGCATTACGACCAGACCGACTTCGTGACCTCGATTGCACTGCGCGCCTCGGAGCGCGGCGGTGATTTTGAATACGTGCCGCTCATCCGGAGCGCGACCGACGAGAACTATCCGCGGGTGAAGCGTCTTTTCGAGGGTTCCCCGGAGGGCACCGTCCGAGTGCCGATGCAGCCGGGCACGCTGCTGCTGTTCGAAGGCCGCAATTCGATACATCGCGTCACCCCGATTCATGGCGACACTACCCGCCTGGTTGCGCTACTCGCGTATGACACCAAACCGGGCACGCGGAGCAGCAAGATTCTGCAGATGGCGCGGTATGGGCGAACGGCGTAGGCGCCGGCCCGCCGCGGGGATCCGCCGCGAACGTGATCTGCTAGGCGAGCTCGAGGTACCCGCCCACGCGCTCTACGGCATTCACACTATGCGTTCGCTGAACAATCTGAGCTTTTCCGGCCGCAAGCTCGGCGACTATCCCATGTACGTCGGCTCCCTCGCCGTGGTGAAGAAGGCGGCAGCCCGCGCCAACCGCGATGCCGCCGTGCTTCCGGCCCGGCTCGCCCGCGCGATCGAGTCTGCGTGTGACGCGCTGATTCGCGGCGAACACCCGGAGCAGTTTCCGGTGGACATGCTTGGTGGTGGTGGCGAAATCGCCGTCAACATGAACCTTAACGAGGTGATTGCGAACCTCGCCAACCAGTCGCTGGGCGAACGCCGCGGCGGCTACGCGCCGGTACATCCCAAGACTCACGTAAACGCATCGCAGTCTACCTCGGAGGTCTGTCACTCGGCGGCGCGAATCGCGCTGGTGCAGATGTGGCAAGCTCTCGAGAGTGCGCTCGACGGCTGCGCCGCGGCCCTCGACACCAGCGCGCGCGAATTTGCGGCGGTCATGACTCTCGCGCGCACCTGTCTGCGCGATGCCGAAGCGACCTCGCTGGGAGAATTCTTTGGCGGACAGGCGCAGGCGGTAAGACGCCGCGCCCGTGAGCTCGGGCGCAGCATTGGGTCCCTACGATGGATTAACCTCGGCGGAACCGCGATCGGTTCGGGGCGCGGCGCGCCGGCGCCCTATCGGGCGCGGGTTTTGCGCCATGCTCGCGAGATCACCGGGATCGCGCTGCGGACCCGGGCGAATCTGTATGATGCGGCGCAGAATCTCGACGACCTCGGCGCAGTCGCCGCCCAGCTTGCGCTCCTGGCCGAGGTACTGATCAAAATTGCGGCGGATCTTCGTCTCCTGTCCTCGGGTCCAGACGGTGGGTTTGGTGAACTGAACCTGCCCGCAGTGCAGGAAGGTTCCTCCTTCTTTCCCGGTAAGATAAATCCTTCGGTTCCCGAAACCATGCTGCAGTGCTGCTTTCAGGTGCTCGGGTGCGAGCGATCGGTTCGTCTCGCGGTGGAGCGTGGCGAGCTCAATCTCAACATCTTTGCCGCGGCGGCGGTGACCAACCTGTTCGACATGATTTCGATGCTACAGCGGGCTTTAGTGCTCTTGGTCGAGCGCTGTCTGCAGGGCATGACGGCGAACGCCGAGCGCTGCGGCGCTCTCGCCACTCGCGCAATCGTAAGGATAGCGATTTAATCGATCTTACACTGGCAACAAGCCGTAAAAACTCAATAGCATCGTAACAATATCGGCCTACTCCACCTGAGAAGGCGCATACTGGGGAGGACGTTTTATGGCGGTACTGTCGGACTCGGAACGAAAGCTGATCAATGCCTATTGGCGCGCGGCCAACTACCTGACGCTGGGGCAAATCTACCTTCTCGAAAATCCGCTGCTTAAAGAGCGGCTTACCGCCGATCACATCAAGAAGCGGCTGCTCGGCCACTGGGGCACGTCGCCCGGCCTCAATTTCATGTACGTCCATCTAAATCGCGCAATCGTCAAGCGCGATCTCAATATGATCTTTATCGCCGGACCGGGGCACGGCGGCCCGGCGGTGGTCGCGAACACGTACATGGAGGGGACCTACAGCGAGATCTACCCGGAAGTCTCAAACGATCTCGCCGGTATGCAGAAACTCTTCAAACAGTTTTCGTTTCCCGGCGGCATTCCAAGTCATGCTGCGCCGGAGACCCCCGGCTCGATTCACGAGGGCGGGGAGTTGGGATACTCGGTTTCCCACGCCTACGGTGCGGCGTTCGACAATCCCGATTTAATCGTCGCGTGCGTGGTGGGAGACGGTGAAGCCGAGACCGGCCCGGCCGCTACCGCGTGGCACTCGAACAAATTTCTCGATCCGGCGCGCGACGGCGCCGTGCTGCCGATTCTTCATCTGAACGGCTACAAGATCGCCAACCCGACGATTCTCGCGCGTATCGACCACGCGGAACTGGAAAAACTGTTCGTCGGCTACGGCTACAAGCCGTACTTCGTGGAAGGCTCCGACCCCGACCTCATGCATGAGGCGATGGCCACGGCGCTCGACCGCTCGCTGGACGAAATCGTCGCGATTCAGCGAAGTGCGCGCGCTGCGAAATCGATCACCCGCCCGCAGTGGCCCATGATCATCCTGCGCAGTCCCAAGGGCTGGACCGCGCCCAAGGAAATAGACGGGCTCAAGGTGGAGGGTTACTGGCGCGCGCACCAGGTGCCGGTGGCCGACATGTCGACCCCGGAACACGTCAAGGTACTCGACCAGTGGATGCACAGTTATCGTGCGGAGGAACTCTTCGACGAGCAAGGCCGTTTGCGGCCCGAGCTAGCGGCATTGCCGCCCAAGGGCGCGCGCCGCATGAGCGCCAACCCGCATGCGAACGGGGGACTGCTGCTTAAGCCTCTCAAGATGCCCGATTTTCGCGACTACGCAGTCACCGTTAAAAGTCCCGGCTCCGAGACCGCAGAATCGACGCGCGTGATGGGAACGTTTCTGCGCGACATCATGAAGCTCAACCAGGAGGCACGGAATTTTCGCGTCATGGGGCCCGATGAAACGAACTCCAACCGGTTGGGTGCGCTGTTCGACGTAACCAACCGCGCGTGGGTCGCGGAGACGCTGCCCGAGGACGATCATCTGGCGCCGGATGGACGGGTGATGGAGATCCTGAGCGAGCACACCTGTGAGGGCTGGCTGGAAGGCTACCTGCTCACCGGGCGGCACGGCCTGTTCAGCACCTACGAAGCGTTTGTGCACGTGGTCGATTCAATGTTCAACCAGCACGCCAAGTGACGAAAGGTCTTGGGTAACCTTGAGCCACTTGGCGTGCTGATTCAATGTTCAACCAGCACGCCAAGTGGCTCAAGGTTACCCAAGACCTTTCGTGGCGCGCGCCGATCGCGTCGCTCAACTACCTGCTCAGTTCACACGTGTGGCGCCAGGATCATAACGGCTTCTCCCATCAGGACCCTGGCTTTATCGATCACGCGGTCAACAAGAAACCCCAGGTCATTCGCGTCTACTTGCCGCCGGATGCAAACAGCCTGCTCTCGGTGACCGACCACTGCCTGCGTAGCCGCGACTACATCAACGTCATCGTCGCCGGCAAGCAGCCCGAGCTCCAGTGGCTCGACATGGACGCGGCGGTAAAGCACTGCACGGAAGGTCTTGGCATCTGGGAATGGGCCAGCAGCGACAGGGGCGCCGATCCCGACGTGGTGATGGCGTGCGCCGGCGACGTGCCTACGCTGGAAACCCTGGCCGCCACGCACTACCTGCGAAACCAGTTTCCGGATCTCAAGATTCGCGTCGTAAACGTGGTCGATATCATGAAGCTCCTGCCGCACGACGAACATCCGCATGGACTCACCAGCCAGGAGTTCGACGAGATCTTTACCAAGGATCGTCCGGTGATCTTCGCCTACCACGGGTATCCTTGGCTGATTCATCGCCTGACCTATCGACGCACCAATCACGGCGGCTTGCACGTGCGGGGTTACAAGGAAGAAGGAACCACTACCACGCCGTTCGACATGTTGGTGAAGAACGATATGGGACGCTTCAACCTGATCGCGGACGCGGCCGCACGGATCCCGAAAATGAGCGCGGTCGCCGGCTACGTCCGCCAGGAGATGCGCGCCAAGCTGGTGGAACACCACGAGTACATCACGCGCTATGGTGAAGACCTGCCGGAGGTTCGCGACTGGAAGTGGGAGCTGTAGCGCAAAGCTCGGATGGAGAGTCGGGTTTTACACGGGGCGCTAGACGCGACAACGATTCGTGAATTTAGAACTTTGTAAGCTAGCCCCCGCCGAGAACGGCAGCAGGGGGAGGAGCGCGGAATAAAAACCGGGCCGCCGTGAATGCATCGCGGGTAATTCTCTGCATCAATTGCGGATCGTCATCTCTAAAATTCGCGCTGTACCAGCTTGCCGATGATGAGCAGCTCGTGGCCAGTGGCCAAGTCGATCGCATCGGAATCCCGGGCACAAGCATCAAGGTGCTCGACGGAAGTGGAGCGATCTTAAGAGAGGGGCCGTTCGAGCTTTCCCGCCTCGACGAGATTATCGGTGCAATTTTTGCGGGGCTGGAGCAACTTCACCTGCCGCGGCCAGTCGCGGTCGGTCATCGAATCGTCCATGGCGGCCCCGATCACACCGCGCCGGAACTGGTCACGGCCGAGGTGCTCGTGGCGTTGCGCAAGATCGTTACCTTCGTGCCGTTGCATCTGCCCGGTGCAATTGCGGCGATCGAGGCGATTAGCGCGCGCTTCCCCAAGCTCCGGCAGGTCGTGTGCTTCGACACCGCTTTTCACCGCACGCTGCCCGAAATCGCGGCGCGTTTTCCGATGCGGCACGAGCTCTGGGATCTGGGAGTACGGCGCTACGGCTTTCATGGCCTGTCATACGAATACATTGTGAGCGCTCTGGGCACGCAGTCGCGAGGCCGCGTCATAGTCGCGCATCTCGGCAACGGCGCCAGCCTGGCCGCCGTGCGCGACGGGAAGTCGGTAGATACGACCATGGGATTCACACCGACGGGTGGGTTCATGATGGGCACCCGCAGCGGCGATCTAGATCCGGGGCTCATTCTCTATCTGCTCCGCGAGAAAGGGTACGACGCGGAGCACCTCGACGAAGCGGTGAATCGTGCCGCCGGGCTGCTCGGTGTATCCGGAGTCAGCTCCGATATGCGCACCCTCAAGGAGTCACGCGATCCGCGTGCAGAACTGGCCCGCCAGATGTTTGGCTACCAGCTGCGCAAGCAGATCGGAGCGATGGCAGCGGCGCTGGAAGGAATCGACACGCTGGTGTTCACGGGAGGAATCGGCGAACACGACGCGGAGTTGAGATGGGAGGTATGCAGAGGACTGCGGCACCTGGGAATCGAAATCGACAGCCAGCGCAACGCCGCCAACGAAGATCCGATCAGCAGCACCGGCAGCGAATGCATGGTGCGCGTCATTCCCACCAACGAAGACCTAGTAATCGTCCGCCACACCCGTGCTGTCGTCGGCACCGCCGAGAGCGCGAAAGGACCGTTGTGAGCGTGGGTGCCGTGTGGCGCAGAATCCTGGTGCCGATTCAGTTTTCTCGACGCCTGCCGGGCGCCGAACTTGAGCTCGCACGCTCGATTGCGCGCACCAACCACGCAAAGATTGTGTTGCTGCACGTCGTGCCCCTGTCTTCTGCGGTCTCGGCGGATGCGAGCCTTGCCGCGCAGTACTTCATGGAGGCAGAGAAAGATGCCCAGCTGAAGCTGCGCAAAATCGCACAGAGCAAGCTTAAAAGTTTCGACGTCGAGATCGTCGTCGAGGTCGGTAATCCGGCGACCAGGATCGTGACGCAGGCGGCCAAGCTGCACGCTGACCTGCTGATAATCGCGACCCACGGGCGCACCGGGATCAAACGCTACTTGCTGGGCAGCGTCGCAGAGCACCTAGTTGCGCGTTGTCCCTGCCCTCTGCTCACCATTCGCCCGAGAAACGAGCACTAAAAACGCGAGGCTTCCCTTTGGACCGTCGGCTGCGTTCGCGCTTTCGCACCCCACCGTGGAGTGCGCGGGCGCCGTTGTTCTGTCGGGCGCGTGATGATACGCAGATCAAAGCTGTGAGAGCGAGACGAGCGCCGTGATCAGATCGAGCAAACGAACCACCACCCCGGTGAGAACCCGCCACCCGGCCGAGAAGCGCAAGCGGGGACGGCGCCCCATTCCGATGTTGCGTCAGCGAATAATACGCAGCGCCACGGAGCTGTTCGGCGCTAAGGGTTTTGAGCAGGTCCTCACTGACGAAGTCGCGTTACACGCTGGAGTCGGCAAGGGGAGCGTTTATCGCCAATTTGGCTCCAAGGAGCAATTGTACGCCGCCACCGTGATCGAAGGCTTCAAGCACCTGTGCAATCAGATCGAGGCGGCGCTCGCAGATGCGCAGTCGGATCAGGAGCGGCTTACCACTATCGTGCGCCATGCGATGACCTATTTCTGGGACCGCCGCCAGTTCTTCGTCTTGCTGCGCGACCCGACCAAGCTGCCGCGCGCCGAAGAAACCCGCTACCGCACCGAGCGAGGTCGCCTCGCGCGGCTGGTCAGCGACCTACTGGGCGAGGCTGGCCGTGAGGGCCGCATACGGGCGGACCTCGATTATGGAATGCTCGCGGAATGTCTGCTCGGTATGATGCGTGGCGTGCAGCGCTACCAGCGTGAAACCGTGCGGCTCGAGGACGCAATCGACGCAATCGTTTCGTTGTTTCTGGACGGCTGCAAACGGGACTGACGCGGAGCGGTTAAACGCGCGCGATCGACATGTGGACTCGCGGGTCCACAATTGAGATGATAGCCAAGGACGTGAGCAGTCCGGTCCGTTTCCGGGCACACCAGTTCAGCGCCAACTTTTTACGCCGGTTTACCGCCGGCACCAGGCGCGCGGCTCGTGTGTGTCCGCGAAATCCGCAATTCGCTCCTGTTGAAATCATTCCGCCTCCGGGATCGTCAATATGGTGATGGGGTGAGAGAGATTGAGATGACGCGATGAATTCAGACACCTCCATGACCGACGCCGACCGCCCTACCACCGCGCGCTTCACCCAGGCCG
>DASXMJ010000202.1 GCA_036495685.1 Candidatus Binataceae bacterium
GGTGGCGTAGAACGAAAACTAGCAGACGCGGTCAGTTTCGAACTGTCTCCGCAATTCCTTGTGCGTTGCTTGAGGGTGAGCATTTCACCTATGTGGTTGGGTAGTGTTAGACGGCAGCACAAGCGTCTCTGTCGAGTGGGCTGACGCAACGCAACCGGTTAGGTTTCTAAGTCCATGAAATCTGCGTAGTCTGCGGACAATGGGGTTGCGCATTCCTTTCTCCATGACGCTGTTGCTTGCGCTGGCGACCATGGTGGGCGCCGCCGAGACCGGTAATCTCAAGCTCGACGTGCTCGGCGAGATTGGCGCCGGGGCTCAGAACGCCGCTCGGATTATAGGCACCGATGGGAAGGTCGCGGCCGAAGTTCACGCGGGTTCCTCGATCGCGCTCGCACCCGGCGACTACAAAATGGTCCTGCCGCTGGTCGGTGGGACAATTACCAAGGACGACATCCGAATCGAGCCCGGACGTACCCGGACCGTGATGATCGACAACGCCGCGGTAATGGAAGTAATCGTGAAAGACCGCCACGGCAAAGATCCCGGCTTCGGAGTGACCGTGACTTCCTCGAGCCCACCCCACTCCAAAATCACCAGCTTCAACACCGGAGAGAAGTTTTTGTTCGCGCCGATGCTGGTCGATGTCCACGTCGATGCGCCCCCGCAGGGCTACGACTGGAGCGCCGTCGAACTAAGGCCGGGCCAGCGGGCGCGGCTTTCCATGGGCGAGGTGGTTCCCGCGGAGCTGGATGTGCAAACCATGCTGCACCAGGCACCGATCAACCACAACACTCACGTCATCGTGTTTCGCGCTGGTACGCAGTCGCGTGCCGGCGACAGCCCGCCCGGTCCGCACCAGTTCAAGCTTGACCCGGGCGACTATGATGTCTATGTCGAGAACGGCTCGGGCACGGGACGCCCTACCGCGACGGTGTCCGGAATCCACCTGGAGTCTGGCGCCAAATTGGAAAAAACCGTTCCACTGGATTGAGGAGAAATCGATAATCAATGGCAAGCGAACGGCGGCGCGAAATCAAACGGCGGCGCAAACGTCGCGAAAAAAGAATCAAGGCGAGAATCCGCGAGGCGCGCAAACACAAGAAGAAACGCGCCTGACGCGATAGAAACCCGACGCAGCGCGAACCCGGGCGGGAGCTCCCCGAGCTCGCAGAGGAGATCTTTTCTATGGCCTACGAAACGCTTCTGTACGAAGTTGCCGACGAGATCGCCACGATCACTCTGAATCGCCCGGCCAAGATGAACGCCTATACCGCCGAAATGGGTCGCGAGATCGCCGAGGCGATGCTGCAGGCCGACCGCGACCGCAGCGCGCGGGTCGTGATCATGACCGGGGCGGGTGAGCGCGCCTTCTGCGCGGGAGCGGACATGAGCATGTTTGCTTCCAACATCAAAACGCGTGAACAGCACGGCAGCGTCGAGGAAGGACGCGGCGGCGGTATCTCGCTGCCCGTCATCATGCGCAATCTCTCCAAGCCCACGATTGCGGCGATCAACGGCTATGCGCTGGGGGTCGGTTGTACCATGACGCTGCTGTTCGATGTGCGCATCGCGTCCGACAACGCGAAGCTCGGGGTGATTTTTCCGCGCGTCGGCCTGATGAGCGAGCTTGGCTCCAGCTACCTGATGCCGCGGTTGATAGGTTTATCCCGCACCGCCGAGATGATGCTGACCGGCCGCCAATACGGCGCGCAAGACTGCCTGGCGATGGGCCTGGTGAGCCAGGTCGTCCCGGGAGCGGAATTGAAGGCAAAGTCGCGTGAGCTCGCATCCGAGATGCTCCAATGCTCGCCCTTCTCCCTGGCGATGACGCGTAAGGCGCTCTACCAGGGACTGGAAGGGAACCTCGAAAGCGCGATGCAGTTTGAAGGCTTTGCACTCGAGAAGTGCTACGTCTCCCCCGAGCATAAGGAGTACGTGACCGCCTTTATGGAAAAGCGCAAGCCCGAGTTTGGAAAGCTCAGAAAGTAACCCGTGGGCCGCGCTCGGGGGTTGCGGTTGACCCGCTGACACGCTGGGGTTAGATTGATTCAATACTTAGTTGGTCTCATTTATCATAAATAGGCTAGCGCCAGAGGTTGAAGTAACTCGAAATAGTGTCAAATTTGGAGAGCCTTGTTGGGAAGCAAGCTCTACTGAGCCCGACCTGGCCTCCGGGATTGGGTTGCGAGACCTCGGCAAACATAACGTGAAAAGGCAGGTATAAGGACGATGGCACTTCATATCGGCAGTGTCGCTCCGGATTTCACTCAGGAGTCGACCGAAGGAACGATCAAGTTTCACGAGTGGATGGGCAAGGGTTGGGCGGTTCTGTTCTCCCATCCCAAGGACTTCACCCCGGTATGCACAACTGAGTTGGGCCGCGTTGCCCAGCTGAAGCCGGAGTTTGAAAAGCGCGGCATCAAGCCGATCGGCATCAGCGTGGACGACGTCGACTCGCACAAGAAGTGGATCCAGGACATCGAAGAGATCTCGCACGTGAAGATGAATTTTCCGATGCTGGGCGATGCTGACAAGAAGGTCTCCAAGCTCTACGACATGATCCATCCGGAGTGGAACGACACGCTCACGGTCCGCTCGGTCTTCGTCATCGACCAAAACAAGAAGGTTCGCCTGATCATCACCTATCCCGCCAGCACCGGCCGGAACTTCGATGAGATTCTGCGCGCGATCGATTCGCTGCAGCTCACCGACAAGTATTCGGTTGCGACCGGGGTAGACTGGAAGCATGGTGAGGATTGCATCATCGTGCCGTCGCTGACCGATCCCAAGGTGCTGAAGGAGAAGTTCCCCAAGGGCTACAAGGAATTGAGGCCATATCTGCGGACCACCCCCGATCCTTCGAAGTAAGCGATCGCCTCAAGCAGAAAACCCCGGCTCGAAAAGCGCGCCGGGGTTTTTTGTTTAGGCTAAATCTATTCGCGCGCTACGGGACCAACATCGGCACGAGGATGCCGATGTCTGGTGTACCCCACCCGGTTGCCCGATCGTAACCCGGCTTGGCACTGTAG
>DASXMJ010000203.1 GCA_036495685.1 Candidatus Binataceae bacterium
GCAGACCCGGGCCTCCTATAAGGTGCTGGCCAATGCGGGAGGCGGCTCGATGAAGTCGCTGACCAAGGACACCCACATCAACCAGCAGGTGCTGATCCTGGCCTTCGGCGAGCAGTGGCAGAACGCAGTCGCCGCCTTCGGCCGCGGCCTCGAGAAATAAAAAGAGCCGCAACCGGCGAAGAGTTTGGCCCTTCGCGCCGTCTAATCGGAAGACGGTATGAGCATGAGAAATTCCATAAACAGCGCGGCCGCCATCCTGGCGGCCGCGCTGTTTACGCTGAGCCCATTCCAATCGGCCGGCGCGGTTGACTTCCGTAATCCACGCGCGCAACGGGACCTGACTCCGGCCCTGCAACGCTCGCTCACCGACAAAGTTTCGGACGAGGCGGGTTCCTATTTCGACGAGCAGGATCGAAAGAAGGCCGCAGGCAAACCCTACGTCGACCTGCAGCAAAAATTCGAATACCTGCCGAACTACGGACCTCACAACCAGCTGGTGGTGAGCGTAAAGCTGGGCGGGGTGGAATACGACCCGACCAAGCCGGGCAGCTCGAAGGGAGCTTCAACCGGGACCCTCAAATACCTCGTGTTTACCTACGCGCTGGAAAGGGGGGGGTGGGTTGAGATGACCAAGCCCAAATGGGAGCAGCAGGCGCTCGGAGCCAAGGCCGGGCAGCAGATGACCAGGAACCAGGCACGGGGTGATCAGCGCGCGGCAGCCATCGAGAAGGCCAGACAAACCAAAGCTGCCGCGGCTGCCGCCGCGGCGGCGGCGCAGAAGGCCGCCAATCAGTGAGCGTGTCGGAGTTGTGCGCCCCCCGGCGACTGCGGGCGGTGGATCTGGAGCCGCTTCCCTTCCGTCAAGATAAAGTAAGGTAGTCGCGAGATTGCGCCCTCCGGTTTGCAAAACCCCGGGCATCTGTCTACTCTGACTAGACAAAAATGGGTACCACCAAGAAAATAGTCAGAATCGATCTTGGTTCCTCGATTCCGGTCTATCGGCAGATCGCCGACCAAATCCGCGCGATGCTGGTGGCACGCGAATTCACGCCTGGTGAGCGGTTGCCTACCGTGCGCCAGGTCGCGGTGGATCTCGGCGTCAATCACAACACGGTTGCGGAGGCGTATCGCAACCTGGCCGACGAAGGATGGCTTAGCCTGGAACGCGGCCGGGGAGCGCAGGTTGTCTCGCGCAGTACCCCGGCGCCGAGCCCGAAAGCGCGCAACGCGTTCGCACAGCGCCTGCGCAGCCTGATCGCGCAGGTGCGCGCGGCCGGAGTTTCACCGCAGGCGATTCGTTCGGAGTTCGAGGAAGCCGCAACCGCCTTGCTGGGACGAGAGGGTAAAGGCAGCCCAAGATGATCTGGCTCAACGTTCTCCATATCAATCCGGTATGGAGCCTCGTTGTACTGGTTGCAGCATCACTTGAGTACCTGATGCCCGAGCTAAGCAGGCCGGGCGTTGCATTCTCAGTCACGGTCGATCCCGAATTTCGGCGTTCCCCGCGCCATGCCAGAATCGTCAGGCACTACCGTCGCGGCGTGCTCTTGTCGGCGCTGGCCGGGCTGTTGGTCGCCTTTGGAGCGGTGGAGCAGGTTGAGGCCTGGAGCGGACCGGCAGCCTTTTGTACCCAGTACATCATTTTTCTGATTGCGTTCCTCCTCGCGCGCACTGCTACCCTGCCCAATCGGATCGCGCCGCTCGAAACGCGCGAGGCCGACCTCTCCCGCCGCGAGCCGCCCGCGGTCCTCGCGGTTCTCGTCCTAGCTCCCTTGATAACCATGGCGGCGGTGCTGTTGTGGACGTACACCAACTGGCAGCAACTTCCCGATCCCTACCCGATCCACTGGGGCTTCGATGGTCAGCCCGATCTCTGGATCGAACGTACTCCCATGCACGTCTACGGAGTTCTGGGACTGCTCGGTGGCGTGGCCGCTCTCCTGGCGTTCTTTGGCTATGGATTCCTCTTCTGGGCCCGGCGCAACACGGGCGCTCAGCACACCCGGTACAGCTTTCCGGCCGTGTGGATCGCGCTCTTTCTGGGGGCCGAATATTTCGTGGCCGCCTCCGCTACCCTCCCGTTGGGGTTTGATATTCGACCGGTCGAGCTCATCGTCCTGGCACTGCTGACCGCCAGTTCGCTCTACCTGATCGTGATCGGTCCCGCCGGAGGTCATGCCGCGCGCCGTCCTGATGACGACACGCCCGATGAAGCATGGAAATTCGGGATGTTCTACTTCAACCCGCGGGACGCCGCACTGTTCGTGGAAAAACGCTTCGGGCTTGGATGGACGATCAACTTCGGGCAAACGCGAGCCTGGGTGTTGATAGCGCTCGCACTCGCGCCGCTCGGTTTCGGGTTTGCCTTCGTGATGTCAATTGCCTCGTGAGGCTTGCCGCGCGGCAAGGATGTGGAGTCGCAATGAAAGTGATATTGGCGGCGGGCTTGTGCTGCCTGGTCACGGTCATCTGCCCTGCGCAAGCCCGGGCGGTCGATCGGGCGGAGGCGGCAAAGGAGGCGACCGTCGCCGCGGAACAATGGTTGGGGTTGGTGGACCAGGGAAAGTTCAATGGCAGTTGGCTGGAAGCCTCGACCTATTTTCGCAACGTGACCACCAAGCAACAATGGAAGCAGCAGGTTTCGGTGTGGCGTTCGGCACTCGGCTCAGTGGTGAGCCGCAAACTCCGCACCGTCCAGTACCTGACGACCATGCCGGGCGCGCCCGACGGCGAATACGTGATGATCCAGTATGACACGACCTTTACCCACAAGAAGTCCGCGGTCGAAGTGGTGGTGCCGATGATGGATGCAGACGGCAAATGGAGGGTCTCGGAGTATTCGATCCGCTAGGGATACGCGCGGCCGCGAGTTAGTGATCGTGCTGGTCAGAGCGAACAGATCAAGGGGCAGCAAAATGCGATGCGGCGGCGCCGTGCGTGCTGGTCGTCTCGTGCTGCAAATGATGCTGTGCCTGACTTTGGGTGCCGGCGCGCGACCGGCACTGGCGCAGGTTAAACCGGGCGATGTGATCACTCCCAAGGATGCGTACAAGGTCGCGAACCTGGTGAGTCCCGGCAACGGGTTCCTGGTCCGACAGGGCATGACGATGAACATCGTTGCCACCGGCCAGCTCGATTGGCCCAATCCCTACAAGGCAGCAACCGAGAAGTACTCACAACAGGTCCGGCTTTCGCCGGGCGGAGAACTTGGCAACTACGTGGCGGGACTCCCCTTTCCCCTGCTCGACGCCAATGATCCGCTGATCGGACTCAAGATAATGTGGAATTTCAGTTATCGGCCGCTCTACACCGACGACATCGATATTCGCGAGGCGGAAGTCGAAAGCCGCACCGCGGATCCGGCGGTCTCGGACTCAATCGAACGATTCACCGCGGGTCACGTTGCGCTGTACAACAATATCGACCGAACCGAGCTGGCGCCCAAACCCCTGGATCCCGACTATTTTCGCGGCGGGATCCGCTACCGGTTCGCGATCTATCCCCTCCTCGAACCATCCGAGATGCGGGGGGCCGGGTTCCTCCGCTATCGACACGCCGACCCGCGGATGGAAGACAACGCGTGGGTGTACAGCTCGTTTTCGCGAAAAGTCCGGCGCGTTGCGGCAAATACCTTGGCCGACACCATCGAGAACGGCGGCGGGGACTCTTCGGGAGGACCCTCGGTCAGCTACGCCAACACACTCGATCCCGACACCTACTTCGGCTTTGCCGCAAAGATCGAAGACTTTGAATACAAACTGCTGGGGGTCAAGCAGATGCTGGCCTGCGTGGAGGCAGCGAATTCGCCGGAGCGGGCGTGCCCCACCGACGGTGGCCGCACGGTGTGCCCGGAGAACTGGGAAATGAGATACCTCTACGTGGTTGAAGCAACCGCGAAGAAAACCACCCAGCTCGGCAGTCCCACCTCGATTCCAAAGCGCATCCTGTACATCGACTCGGAAGGCTGGTTTGTTACGGCGTCCGATCTGTACGATCGTGACGGCCAGCTTTGGAAGACCGTCGCAACTTTCAATGCCTATCGCGATCGGCCTACCCCCGACGCGAAGGAATCGATCTGGCCCTTCAAGAGGATGTTTCAGACTGCGATGGTGGACGAAGATATCCGCAGCGGGTTCTCGACCATCCTCTACACGCCAAGCCGCGACAGCGATTTCAGCGACACCTGGTTCATCAATCAGGGCGTGGTTACCCCGTCGCTGCTGGAACCCGGTAACATCGTCCGGCTGGGGCATTAAGATTCGTCGCGCATGGTTTCCGCTTGGCTACCTACGATTGCACTCCTATCACTCTCTGTATAGTATAGATAGACAAACCGGGCATCCCGTCCGGAGAGTACGCGCCCTCCAGATCGCGAAAGCTTGCGCGTACTCGGCCCCGCGCAGCGCACTGGTCCAACTCGCTTGGCATGCTGCGCAAAGTAAAAAGGAGGCGCTGTGATGCGTCTGAGTCCCGCGTTCGCCCTGCCGGTGCTGGTCATTCTGGTTGGCGCTCCGCGCCTGAATGCGCAGGTCAGGCCTGGAGATGTGATAACCAAGGACAATGCGAGCAAGGTGCAAAACCTGTTGAGCCCAGGCAACCTGGTGATGGTCCAGCAGGGCATGCAGCTCAACATCGTGGCGAGCGACAAACTGGAATGGCCGCCCCCGTACAAGTCCGCCACCGAAAAATATTCGTCACAGGTGCATCTGCTACCTGATGGGACCTTGCAGAACTACGTCGCGGGACAGCCGTTCCCGCTGCTTGACCCCAACGATCCGCAGATCGCGGCGAAGATCCTGTGGAACTTCAGTTTTCGTCCGCTGTACACCGACGATGCAGACCTGCGCGATGCGGAGATCGCGAGCTACACGGCAAACGCGAACGGCACGCCGGTCGATTTTTTCACCGTCGGGCATTTCGCCTTTTACAACAACATCGGTCGCATCGAAGTCCCTCCGATTCCGACTGACCCGGACGCCGCGGCCAGCGGAATCCGTTTTCGCTTTGCCTTCTACCCGCTCCTGGAGCCATCGTCGCTGCGTGGCTTCGGAATGATCCGATTCCGCCATATCGATCCCAAGGTCGATGACAACACCTGGATCTTTCAGCCGGGCAGCCGGCGCGTCCGGCGCGAGTCGCCCGCCATCCTTTCGGACGCGATCGGAATGCTGGCAGGATTTGGCTCACACGGCTCGGCAGGTAGCGGCAACGGACCCTCGGGCGGAACCGCGTATGCCTCAGTAATCGATCCCGATTCCTACTTCGGATTTGCGGCGAAGATCGAGGAATACAACTATAAGTATCTCGGCGAGAAGGACATGCTCGCCTGCGTGCATGCGAAGAACTCGCCCGCGGTCGCCTGTCCGTTTGATGGCGGGCGCAGCATCTGCCCGGAGAACTGGGAGATGCGCCACCTGTACGCGGTCGAGGCGGACGTCAAGCCCGGAAACGATTCAGTCATTCCCCGGCGGGTTCTGTACGTCGACGCGGAAGGATGGTTCATCACCGCTTCGGACCAGTATGACCGCACCGGCAAGCTGTGGAAGAGTATCGCAACGTTCGACACCTATCGTGACCGCCCGGTGCCGGATGCGAAGGTTGCGATCTATCCGTACAAGCGGATGTTCCAGATTGGGCTGGTCGACGAGGACCTGACCGCCGCCGGTACCTCGGTCGTCTACATGCCCGGTCCGGAATCGACCGACCACGAATGCTGGTATATCGACATGGGCGTCGTGGATAACGCGTTCATGACTCCGGATGCGCTGGCGCGGGCGGGCTCGCAGTAGCTCCGCTTCGGTCACGCGGCTAGTCAAGTCCCGGCACGGCAAGTGGCGTGCTGGGCCCTCATAACTCTTTCCATCAACTCATCGCAAGTTGTGGCTGGTTACACGCCATTTTTCGCGGGAAGTGGGCAAAACTATTGCAAGTTTGTTCCGCCTTGCGAATAACCGGTCGGACTCAAGCGTCTATCCCTGTGGCGACGGTGCAGGCGCAAATGATCCCGTTCACACGCGCCCCGCCCGGCGCTGTTGAAAGCCCGGAGCCCTCGTAAAACTGCGAACCAGCACGATCCGGGCTTGTCTCGCGGCGGCTGCGGCATGACACACCGCGGCCGCCGCTTTTTCGTTGCGACGAGGAATCAGTCGGCGCTCGCCGCGGCCCGACCGGCGCTGTTCTCTTGCGCAATCCGGCTGTGGAAGCGGCCATAGCCGAAGTAGATGGCGAAGCCCAGGGCCATCCACACAAAAAACCTTATCCACGTGACCGCGGGCAGGCTCAGCATCAGATACGCGCAAAAGAACATCCCCAGTACCGGTACTAGCGGCACCAGCGGCGTGCGAAAAGGCCGATTCAACTCGGGCTCAATGCGCCGAAGAATCCAGACTCCGGCGCAGACCAGTACGAATGCGAACAAGGTGCCGATATTGGTCAACTCGGCGATCTCCTGGATGGGCAGAAACGCCGCGGTGAGGCCCACCGCGATCGCCGTGATGGTGGTGGGAATGTACGGCGTCCGATACTTGGGATGAACCTTGCTGAACGCGGCCGGCAGCAAGCCATCGCGCGATACCGCGAAGAAAATGCGTGACTGTCCCAGCAGCAATACCAGGAGCACCGAGGTCAATCCCGCAACCGCGCCGAGCGAGATGATCCCTGAGATAGCGTTTAACCCGCGAATGACGAATGCCGATGCGAGCGGCGCGTTGAGATCGATGGCGGCGGCCGGAACCATCCCGGTAAGCACGGCTGCCACCAGGATGTACAGCAGCGTGCATGCGAACAACGAGCCCAGAATTCCAAGTGGCAAGTCGCGCTTAGGATTAACCACTTCTTCCGCCGCGGTCGAGACCGCGTCGAATCCGATATAAGCAAAGAAGATAACCGCCGCACCCTTCATCACGCCGCCCCAGCCCATCGGCGCGAAGGGACTCCAATTCGCCGGCTTTATGTAGAATCCACCGATCACGATGACGAGAACGACGACGACGAGTTTGATGCTCACAATGATGGAATTGAGGCGCGCGCTTTCCGAGATGCCGATATACAGGATTGCCGAGATCACCAGAACGATGAGCAGCGCGGGCAGGTTGACGATCGCCCCGGGAGCCGAACCCGGGGCATGGATCAGCGAGCTGGGGAGCTGCACTCCGAGCCCCGCGAGGATCACGCGGAGGTACCCTGACCACCCGACCGCCACGGCGGCCGCGCCGACCGCGTACTCCAGGACCAGGTCCCACCCGATGATCCATCCGACCAACTCGCCCATCGTTGCGTAGGAGTACGAGTAGGCACTGCCCGCCACCGGAATCATCGCGGCGAACTCCGCGTAGCACAGCGCCGCCATCGCACACGCGAAGCCCGAGACCACGAAGGAAAGCACGATGGCTGGACCGGCGTATTTGGCCGCGGCGACGCCTGTGAGGACAAAAATTCCGGCCCCGACAATCGCGCCGATACCCAGCAGGGTCAAATCCAGAGCCCCGAGCACGCGCTTGAGTCCGAACCCTTCGGCGCTCGCTTCGGTCATCAAGGTCGCCGCGGGTTTGCGGCGGAAGATCTGTCTGGTGAGGCTCGGCGAGTTATTCATTCGCGTGCCCGGCGCGCTCCTCTGCCGCTGGCATCGGCCCGGGCGGCTACCATGAAGTGTAGCCGCCGTCGACCGCCAAGATCGCTCCGGTTATGTAGCTCGACGCGGGACTGGCCAGGAACACCACTGCCCCCCGGATTTCATCGGGCCTACCGAGCCGGCCCAGAGGGGTGAACTGTTCCATGCGTTCCTTGTTGCCCGGCTTTGCGATCCCGCCTTCGGTGGCTTCGGTTGGAATCCATCCCGGGGCGATCGCATTGACCAAAATTCCATAGGGCGCCCATTCGATCGCGAGCTGCCGGGTCAGATTGGCCAGTCCGGCCTTGGTAGCTGCGTACGCGGACAAGCGATAAACCGAGCTCGCGACGCTGGCATAGATGGATGCCATGTTGATGATTCTGCCGGGTTTGTGCGCCGCGATCAGCGCCCGCGCCACCCGCTGCGACAACAGCATCGGCGCGGTCAGGTTCACGGCGACCGCGTTCTCCCACAGCTCGCGCTTGAAGTTCTCCGCGCGGCCGGTCGGCGATACGCCCGCGTTGTTCACCAGGATATCGATCTCTCCACCCAGCCCGCGCACGCACTCCGCCAAAGCCCGCTCGAGGTCGGCCTCGCGGCTTACGTCCGCGCCGACGCCAACCGCCTGGACTCGGTATTTTCGCGTCAGTTCACCCGCGAGTGTTTTGACGCGATCTTCGCGCCGTGCGACCAGCGCAACATCAGCACCCGCGAGTGCCAGTGCATGCGCACAATCAACCCCCAACCCCGACGATGCGCCGGTAATGAGTGCGCGGTGCCCGCGCACGGAGAACAGTCCTTCTAGCGAATCCATAAGTCGAAATGCCCCGATGGTTGAATCAGTAGCCGGCGCGCTGCCACCTCCGCCCGGGCAGAAGCGAGAGAATCAGTCGCCGAACGCCTCGGCGGCGGCCTGGGCTGCAGCGGCTACCGCGCGATCAACATCACGGCGCGTCACCCCATAGTGGGTAACAGCGCGGAAGGAAGTCGCGTCGCGCCCCGAGATGAGAACCCCATGCTCTTTCATCGCCGCCTGGAACTTGCGCGCCCCGGAAGCGTCATCGATATCAAAGACTACCATATTGGTGCGTTGCTTCACGTGCCGGACGCTCAACCCGGCGACCAGGCCCAGGCCTTCGGCCAGCGCGCGCGCATTGGAATGATCTTCGGCGAGCCGATCGATCATCGAGGTAAGGGCGACAATTCCGGCCGCCGCGATTATTCCCGCCTGCCGCATTCCGCCGCCGAGCATCTTGCGAACCCGGTGGGCTCGCGCGACTAAGCCGCGGCTCCCGCACACCAATGATCCTATCGGGCAGGCGAGTCCCTTGGAGAGGCAGAACGAAACCGTATCCGCATGGGAAGCGATGCTTGCGGCACTCGCTTCCAAGGCCAACGCCGCGTTGAAGATTCGGGCGCCATCCAGATGCAGTTGCAGCCCGCGCCCGTGGGTAAGATCCGCAACCTCTGCCAGGTGGGAAAGTCCAACCGGCGCTCCGCCGCAGCGATTGTGGGTATTCTCGATCACCACCAATGCGGGTTGTGCGAAGTGCGCGTCGGTGGACGTCGCCAGTTCGCGCCGCAATTCGGCGAGGTCGAGCTCGCCCTCGTCGGTGTTGCGAATAGGCGTCAGCACCACGCCGCCGAGCGCCGATGCGCCACCCGCTTCGTACAGTTGGGTATGTGATTGCGAACCTACGATCGCCTTGGTACCGCGCGCGCAGTGTGACAGCATCGCGGCGAGGTTGCCCATGGTGCCGCTGGGCACCAGCAGGGCAGCTTCCTTGCCCATCAGCGAGGCTGCCATCGCTTCCAGGCGATTGACGGTCGGGTCTTCGCCGTACACGTCGTCGCCCAGCTCGGCGCGCGCGATCGCCTCGCGCATCTCGGGCGTTGGCAAGCTGACGGTGTCGCTACGCAGATCGATCAACTGCTCACCGCGCGCCCACCCCGATCATTGGACCGGATACAGCGGTGCATAGTTGCCGTTGGTAGTGTCGGTGGCCTGAATCGAGTTCTCCGTGGTGTCAGAGTAGTACAGGGTATGGCCGTCCGCGGTGACCGTGCATCCCGATCCGATATGCCCGTTTGCCAGCGCGACGGTGCTGACTTCGTTGGAGGAGATATCGATTTTTCGAATCGCGTGATTGTCCGCATCCATCACGTACAGAAAGGTTCCATTGAGGCACATCGCGCCTGGGTTGTTGAAGGTGGCCTTGTCGCCGGGACCGTTGTTGTTTCCTTCCTCGCCGGTGCCGGCAATGGTCTTGGTTTCAAGGGTGGAGAGGTCGATTTTCCGGATGATGTCGTTACCAGTGTCCGCCACGTAGACGAACTTGCCATCGGTGGCGATGCCTCGGGGACCTTGGTAGGTGGACTTGCTGGCGGGTCCATCATCTTTGCCGGTCTGCTGTGCCTGGCCCCCGATGGTCTTCACGTTGTTGTCGCCGAGCGATAAGCGGCGAACCGTGCTGTTACCGCTATCGGTGATGAAAATGGTATTGCCGTCGCTGGCCAGCTGGGTCGGCAGGTTGAAATGGGCGGAACCCGCCGCTCCGTCGTCGGTGCCGGGGATATTAGCGATGCCAGCCGCGGTACTTACCACCTTGGTATCGAGATTGATTTTGCGAATATCGGAATTGTTGGTATCGGCTACGTAGAGGTTGCGCCCCACCAGGACAACTCCGTCGGGGCTTTTGAATCGCGCGCTCGCGCCGGTGCCGTCGTTGTTGCCCTCTTTGAAGGTTTCCCCGGCGACCAACGAAAGGCTGTGACTGGCGATGTCAATCGCGGTGATGGTGTTGTTGCGCGAGCTCGCGACCCACACGCTGCGGCTGTCGGTGGCCAGGCCAGCAGGAAAATCGAGCCGGGGCCCGGTCTGGCCGCCGGCTTCCTGCGCGCACGCGACCAAAGCTGCGCTTACGACCAGTACGCTCGCGACCAGACCCGCAAGCAGAAGTGGCTTGACGCATCGGGACAGAGTTCTCATGGGTGGCATTCCTCAGGTTCTGCGCGGGGCGCGGGTTGCGGCCGATACGGTTACGGAAAAATTGCTTTCACTACCTCATCGATTGCGCGTTTGCTGTCACTCTCGTCGGTCAAAGACCAGGTAACCGCTACCGTGGCTGAGCGGCGCGGGGTGATGCCCTGACGAATCAGTTCGCCGGCATAGATCAGCAGGCGGGTGGAGACACCTTCCTCCAGTCCCGATGCTTTCAGGTTGCGCACCTTCTCACCCAAGATCGCAAGCTGCATCGCCATGTCTTTGTCGACCCCGGATTCGTGCGCGATGATCTCGAACTCCTTGTCCGCGGGAGGATAGCTGAACTCGATGGTCACGAAACGCTGCCGCGTGGAGTGCTTCAGGTTCTTCTGGATGCTCTGGTAACCGGGGTTGTAGGAAATGCAGAGCAGGAACCCGTCATGTGCCTCTATCGTCTCGCCCCGCTTTTCGATCGGGAGAATTCGACGATGGTCGGACAGCGGGTGGATGAGCACCGTGGTGTCCTTACGCGCTTCGACAATTTCATCCAGGTAACAGATCGCTCCGCGCCGGACCGCCTGGGTGAGCGGTCCGTCGACCCACACCGTCTCGTCCGCCTGAATCAGGAAGCGACCGACCAGGTCGCTGCCGGTAAGGTCCTCGTGACACGCGACCGTGATCAGCTCGTTGGGTCCGCTCTCCAGCGCGGACAACTGATGCGCCATGTGCTCGACGAAGCGGGTTTTGCCGCATCCGGTGGGCCCCTTGAGCAGCACCGGCAGTCGGGCCTTGTAGGCCGCGCTGAAGATGTCTACCTCGTCGCTGATCGGCAGATAGTAGGGTGCGTTGTGCGGATCGAGATGCCGCACCTCGGGCCCTTCGCCTTGAATTCGTGCGTCGTATTTCTTGAGCTCAATTCCCATCAATCACCTGCCGCGCGGGCTGCTGGCCAAGGCGCGATTCTAAGAGAGCATGGCAGCACCATTCAAGGTGCGCGAAAACACCAGATTCCCCACCTTTACTAAGCGCGCCGCCGGTAGGTTGCAGCACCGTCGCGCCCATCCTTCACCTCGTAGCCGTGCGCTTCGAGCAGCGCGCGCAAGCGGTCCGCGCGTGGGAAGTCTTTCGCTCGCCGCGCCGCCGCGCGTTCGTCGATCAGCTGCTGGACCTCCGCGGGGAACTCGGTCGATTGTGCCGCGGCCCGGGTCTTCTGCAAATCAAGTCCCAGAACCCGATCGAAGAATTCCAGCGTGCTCCAGATTTTTCGGTCGTCGCGACGATTTGCCTCGGCTACCATCTCGCGCGCGGCCGCCAGCGCCCGCGGCGTGTTGAGATCGTCGTTGAGCGCCTCGACAAACTGCTCACGAAACCCGGCCGCGAAGTCGCTGTCCCCTGTCACCATGGCTTCGGGTGGCACGTTGCGCGCGAACTCGCGCAAGTAGTCGAGACTTGCCTGTGCCGCGCGCAAGCCCTCGTCGGAGAGGGCCAATTCCGATCGATACTTGGCACCGAAGCAGAAGAGCCTGAACGCGAGCGGGTCAAGACCCATCGCACTCAGGTCCGAGAGCAGCGGAAACTTGCCCGCGCTCTTGCTGATCTTCGCGCCGCTCTTGTCGACCAGGAATGCGCCGTGCACGAAATAGTCGACAAACCGATGACCGGTCGCGCTTTCCGACTGCGCGATCTCGTTCTCGTGATGAATCGGGATGTGGTCCATGCCACCGGTGTGGATGTCGATGGTCTCACCCAGGTACTTCATCGACATCGCGGAACATTCGATATGCCACCCCGGGTAGCCGCGGCCCCACGGGCTGTCCCATTGCATCAGGTGGTCCGGATGATTGAGGACCCACAGCGCGAAATCGTGCGGGCTTTTCTTGTCGGGCGAATGTTCCAGGCGCTGCCCCGCATTCTGCTCACCGAGGCTTTGGCGGGAAAGCTTCCCGAGTTTGTTGGGCCCGCGATACTTCTCGACATCGAAGTAGACGCCGGACTTCGTGACATACGCCATGCCCGCGGTGAGGATCCGCTCGATCAGCGCGAGCATGTCGGCGATGTGGTCAGTGGCGCGGCACCACACCTGCGGGGGCTCGGCGTTGAGTATCGCGAGGTCGTGCTGGAACATCGAAAGATAAAAACCCGCCACCTCGAGAGGGGATTTGCCCTCGGCGCGCGCGGTTTTCTCGATCTTGTCCTCGCCTTCGTCCTCATCAGAGGTCATATGGCCGACGTCGGTGACGTTGATCACGTGATGGACGCGATAGCCGCTGAGTTCCAGCGCCCGGCGAAGGAAGTCCCACGACAGATAGGTACGCAGATTTCCAAGGTGCTGGCGCAGGTAAACCGTGGGGCCGTAGGAGTAGAGGGTGACGGTCGGAGGATTTAAGGGTTTCAGAACCTCCACGCTGCGCGACAGGGTATTGTAGATCGAAAAGGGTTTCACGGTACCAATAATCGTAACTTACCGCGCCGCTTTGTGCTGAAACAACTGAGACAGTTTACCTCGCCTAGGGCCGGTTTTACCGATGCGGTGCCGAGGCTCGACTGATCAAGCCCCTTCCTTGGTCAGTATGGCCGATCACGAGTGAAGCGGGGGACAGCGCTGTGCGCAGCGGGGAGAGTCCAAAGAAGCCCTGCCACGGCTCGCTGAAATTCATCGACCGCACCGGTCTTGACGAGAGCGACCTGGAGCGACGCGCCGGAGCGAGCGGAAGCGGGCCAGGAGCAAGGACTTGTGTCGTGCAAGAACTCAAGACTGATGCGCGGAAGACGATTCCTTCAAGCGGCCCGCCGCATTCCGCTCATAGCGCGATGCGGCGATTCGCTTGTACTGCCGCTCAGCCAGCCACGCATAGCCTGGCATGTACCAAAGGTATGCCAGCCATGACCTGGGGCCGTTTTGGCGCCGTAGAATCTCATTGACTGCGCGTGCGCCCCGGTAGACGCGCCCGCTATCGTCAACCGCGTGCAATTCCTTCACCAGGTTCTCCGGTTTGAGATCTGGAAAACGCGCGTGCACGGCCGGGTCGAACAGATCGATGGGCTCGAGGTTGCCGGTGTTGTCAAAGCGGCACGCCTTGTTGACACCCTCGGTGCACATCGCGCACGAACCGTCGTATAGCAGAGCGAGCTTCCCGCGCGATGCCTTCCCGACGCTGCGCTCCTCGGCAATTTCCGCCATGACGGTATTAACGGCTTGAAAATCTGGGATTGGCGCTCAGCCGGCGCAGTTTCAAGCTTTCGGTGTAGATGCGCCATTCGTATCCATCGAGCAGCGACCTCCATCCGGCTTCGACGGTGTTGGCGGATTTGGCTAGCGTGGTCCAGGTGAGATTTCCGTCCGAGAACTTCTTTACCGAAACCACTTCCGCCTCGGTCGACTCGCCGGTCGCATGGGTGTAGGTCTCCGTGACGCGCACCCCTTCCAGGAACGGAAAGTATTTGAGCAGCGCCTTGCGCAGCGCGACGTCGAGGGCGTGGACGACTCCAACCCCCGACGCGGCTTCGGTTTCTTCGACGCTGCCGATTTGAATCACCAGCGTCGCATCGATGGTCGGTTTGCCATCGAACAGATCGTCGATCACCCGGCGGCGGATGATGTGGAACGGGGCGACGTACTCACTCGAGGTGTGGAGTTCCGCCAGTTCGCGCGAGGCCTGCGGCGCCTCCGCTTCGTAAAAGTCGTTCTGACGATCGGTCATAGTTCCAGCACAATTATCGTAAGGAGGGGAAATCCTTTCAAGACGGGAGGTCGATGTCGTAATGGTTGACTTATCGTGCGCGCCTTCAAGAGGAAGCTTGGCGGAACAGCGAACGCGCCAGGAGCGCGTACGAGCCCGGGCGAATCAGGAACTGGCGTGTGCTGGGCAGTGTGCGCGCTGGCCGGCTTGCTGGTTGCACTCGCCACTTCTCTGGCGCGCGCGGCCGAGGTCAGGGTTCCGCTCACGATCGATTACCTCACCCTGGGCGAAGCCATTCGCCATCAGCTCTACACCGCTCCCGGCGATCGCGCCGCGCTCTGGAATGGACCCGACGAGTGCCAGTTCTTGTACGCGGAGAATCCCACCTTTTCGCGCGCCGGTGAGCGAGTACAACTGGAGACCACCGCCGCGCTGAGTCTGGGGGTTGCGCTCGGCAGCCGCTGCGTGAGTCCGCTTACCTGGAGTGGCATCGTCGAAGCTGAGTCCGAACCCTACCTGGCCCGCGGCATCAGGTTGATGCTGCACATCGCGGATATGAACCTGTACAACCCGCGTCGGCAGAAAACCCTGATTGCGGGGCGGGGCTTCGACCTCATCAAGCGGTACCTGGTGCCGCGAATGGAAACATTCTCCTACGACCTGAATCCTGCGCTGCAACAGCTCGGGGCGCTCGCGGAAGCCGCCGCGACGCCGGCCGTTGCCGAGCGAATCCGAAATGCACTCGCAACCGTGCGCGCCGATCCAACCGTGACCGCGACCGACGACGGAGTCAAAATCACTTTGATCGTAGCGGCACCGGAGGTTCCCGAACCGGTGGCCAGCGAGACGCCGGCGCAGCCCACGCCCGCCGAACTCGAGGCGTTTGAGAAGCAGCTCGATGAGTGGGACGCTTTCCTGGTGTTTGCGGTAAAACAGCTCGGTGCTGTGGTTGGCGATCGGCAATTTCGTAGCGAGTTGCTCGAAGTTCTGCTTACCAGCCGCTACCGCCTGACTCAGGCGCTCGCCAGCCCGCCGTCCGCAGCGGGCCCGGACCCGGTGCGCACACTGTTTGTAGATACCTGGCAGAAGCTCGGCCTCGCGGTGCGCGCGGCGGCGCGGCGCGGTCAGTTTGGCTCGCGGGGTCTTCAATTTCTGTCGTTTATTTCCGCGGGCGACGCGCTCTTCGCACTGGATCAGGCCGCGCCGGCGCTGGGGATGCGAATCTCCTCGGACGACCTGCGGCGCCTAGCGCATATCATGGCGCCTGACGCGATCGGCGATCCACTGGAATTCAACTTCGCCGAGGATCCTGAACTCAGGAGGCTGCTCGGTCCGACCCTTGTTCCCCTGACCAGCACGCCGGAGAGTTCGCCGAGCATTTCATCGTCGCCGGTCGAGACTCCCGGCGCTCCTGGCCCATCATCGAATCCATCGCCGACTCCGCAGGCGACGCCCCAGGCCAGCGGATGGCTCCATATTCCGTGGTCGCTGATCGAACCGCGCGATGTTTGCGCGGCTGAACCGCTCGGAATTGCTCCGCAGCTTAATCAAATCGCCTTGCGCCTGCGGCGCATCGTGGTCGATGAGGCTAACGCGCTCGAATATCGCGGCGACATGGAGCGGTTGCTCGAACTAAGCGTGCAGCGCCAGCTTGAAGTGTCAGACCTGGACGCTCGCTTTCGTCCGATCTTCGACAAGCTGGTGAGGAGCGCTGCGTGGCAGGAGAGCTGTTGGCGGCAATTTATAAGACGCGACGACCGGGTGACGTGGCTTGAGAGCTCCACCGGAGACATCGGCCTGATGCAGGTGAACAAGCACGTGTGGCGTGGGTTTTACAACCTGGAAAAGCTCAAGTGGGACGTGCTGTACAACGCGGGCGCCGGTACCGAAATCTTGATGCAGATGACCCAGCAGGTGCTGACTAGGCCGCGGGTCGATCCGACGGGCAGCGACGGTGCGGCGCTCGCACGTTCGGTCTACGCCTCGTACAACGGAGGACCCGATGCGTACAGCCGGTGGCGCCATCCGCATGAGGCGTCACCCGCGCGCGAAATCGACGCCGCATTTCTGGACAAGTATCACGCGGTGGAACGGGGCCAGACCATAGACATCCTCTCGTGCGCGGCTGCATGGGGACACCGGGCCGGGCGTTAGCCGCGTCGCGCCCGCTCGGATCATGAGACCCGCTACATCGCCAGGCCGCCGTCCACGTTGATGACGGCGCCGGTGATATAGCTGGCCGCGTCGGAGAGCAGAAAGGCCGCGGTAGGGGCCACATCCTCCACCCTTCCGAAACGTCCCAGCGCAATCATGTCGAGCGCCTGCTTCTTGTTCTGTTCGGGCAAGGCAGCCGTCATGTCGGTTTCGACAAAACCCAGGGCCAGCGCGTTGACCCGAACGCCCAGACGGCCAACCTCCTTGGCCAGCGATTTTGTCAGGCCCACCAAGCCCGCTTTGGAAGCGGAATAGTTCGCCTGTCCGGGCAGACCGATCAATCCGCTTATCGAAGTGATATTGAGGATCGCGCCGCGCTTCGCTTTCATCATCATGAACACCGCTGCGCGGATGAAGTTGAACGGACCGGTGAGATTAGTCCGAATCACCTGCTCCCAATCTTCCTCGGTCATCATAACGATCACCTTGTCGCGAGTGAGGCCGGCGTTGTTGACCAGGCCGTCGATCGCGCCGAACTCCTTCTTGACCGCGTTAACCATCTCGCGAACCGCCTTGAGTTCGCCGACATCGCACTGGAACGCGAGCGCTCTCACGCCTAGGCTTTCAATTTCCGACGTGAGGTCTTCGGCTTGCGCCTGGCTCTTGACGAAATTGAAAGCGATATTGGCCCCGCGCCGCGCGCACTCGAGCGCGATGGCGCGGCCAATGCCGCGGGCTGCGCCGGTGATGATTATCCCCTTGCCTTCGAGATCTTTCACCTTGATCTCCCTCAGTTTTCGGGCTGCGCCGCCTCGCGTTCGACTATCGAGCGATACTGTCCGATATAAGCCAGGTAATTGTAGCTGAAGCGTCGCTCCAGTTCGCCGTCGTAGGCGGGCCGATCCGCGCCCAGCGCGGTGACCATCCAGGAGTAGAGCATCCACTCCTCCGATCGCGGTGCCTTGCGCAAATGATCGCGGCGCAGCATCAGCTGGGTCGTGCTGAGCTGCGCTACCTTGGCGAGCAGCGGAATCAATTCGCTTTCATTGCGCGCGAGTTCGTCTCGGGCGAATAGGTTCACCGAAAAGATGAGCATGGCAGCGAGACAGGCCTCCACCGTCGCGGGCGTGGCGTGCGACGCAAAGGCGCTGAGCGGGCCTTGCGCCGAGAGCGCGAACGCCAGGAATTCCCGGTTCGCATCAAGCAGCGTCGAGCACAGCGCAATCGCGCGCGGCGACCCCGCTGCTTTAAGCCGCGCACGCAGCCCGGCCAGAGCCGGACGTCCGCATTCCCGCATGAAGCGGCGGCGTGCGGGCGAAAGTAATGTGCGAAAAGCGGACAACATCGTCGCGAGGCTCTAGCATATCGTGGAGGGCTCGATAGTCGCGATGAGGGAGCTCGTATATGGAGCGGGAAGCCTCACCAAATCACGTACTTGCGGGATTGAGATATCATCTGCGACCAGCAGTGACGATCAGTACAGACCGGCCACAAGATGACCGCACAAGAATTGTGCATTGGGATCTTGCGAGTGGACCGGACGCCCTAGTTCGTCACAAGGTCCCGGGCCTAGTGCTCGGAATCATCCCGTCCCCCCGCTGCAATTTCGTGTCGGCTTGATTGGGGTCCGATCGGAGCGATGGTCGATTCTCCGATAAACCACGCCCACAGGAGTTTCTCCGTGGAGCGGATATCCACTATTGCTTGGGTGCGCTGGGCCGGTCGAATTTAGAGTGGACGCAGTTCGTTTGCTGACCGGCGAAGGCTTCGCACCACGCCGCGATCGCGACCAGGAAAAACGGACCGACCTCGCCGGCCGGTGCGACGCCACGCGGACTCCTGACAGACGTTTGGGGTGTCTTTACGCGCTGAATGACGACCCGCAGCCGCAGGTGCGCGAGGCGCGCGGATTGTCGAAGCGAAAACCCGCGCCGTGCAGGCCCTCTACATAATCGAGGGTGGTGCCCGCGATATAGGGTAAGGAAAAATCGTCAACGAGAACGCTGACGCCACCGACGTCTACGACCCGGTCGCCTTCCTTCTGGCGGTCAAAGTTGAGCTGATACTGGAAGCCGGAGCAGCCCCCACCTACCACGCCGATACGAAGTCCCTGGTCGGCTCCCATGCCTTCCTTCGCGTGCATCTTACGCACCATCTCGACCGCTTTCGGGGTGAGGTTCACGTTGGGAAGCGTGGAAGTATCGACCTTCGGCGGCTCGGTCTCGTCGTGCTGGTGCAGTTCTTCGGGCATCTGAAACTCCTTATTTTTCAAGGTAACCAGTACCAAATCTGGAGTCAATCAGTCCACTATTTGGGAGAGCGCTTAGTGCCCGAAAATGCTAGGCTTTTCGCCGTCGGTGACAAATCACGAACAGACTATTGAGCGCATTGCCGCCGAGGCTGGATTTGCGCGGGTTGGTTTCAGCCGCATCCAACGTCTGAATGACCGCGAGGCGTTCTATGCGCAATGGCTAAGGCAAGGCCGTCATGGCGCAATGGACTATCTCGCGCGCGAGCCGGAACGTCGCTTCGATCCGCGCGCGATCGACAAGAGGTTTAAATCGGTCATCAGTCTCCTGTGGCCCTACGCTCCTCCCTCCCCGCCAGCGGTGGATTGGCGCGCCGAGCTGCGTGGGCGAATCGCAGCCTACGCGCTCGGTCCCGACTACCACGACTACGTGCTCAAGGGGGCCCGGGTTGTCTCGGCAGCGATCGAATCGCTCTATCCGGGAGCGGTGACTCGAACTTACGTGGACACGGGCCCGGTGTTTGAGCGCGAGTGGGCCGCGCGGGCGCGCCTGGGCTGGTTCGGAAAAAACACCATGCTGCTGACGCGCGAGCGCGGTTCCTATTTTTTTCTCGCCGAAGTTTTCACGGACGTCGAGTTCGATGGCGCCGACGCTCCATATCGAGAGCACTGTGGTACTTGCCGCCAATGCCTGGATCTGTGCCCGACGCAGGCGCTCGAAGATGGCTATCTGATGGAGCCGCGCCAATGCATCTCCTATCTGACGATCGAGAATCGTGGCCCGATTCCGCGCGAGCTCAGAGCGAAAGTCGGGGTGTGGCTCTTCGGCTGCGACATCTGCCAGGAGGTGTGCCCCTGGAACCCTCACGCGCCCGAAGATGGCGACGACAATCTGATGCCGCGTTTACTGGACTTGATGGCTCTCGATGATTTTTCGTTCAGTCGGCGCTTCAGCAAAACCGCGATCAAGCGCGCAAAACGGCGCGGGCTGCTGCGCAATGCGGCCGTGGTCCTAGGCAACACCGGAAACCGCGACGCGGTGCCGGCGCTCACACGGGTGCTCGAACAGGAGCCGGAAGCGCTGGTCCGCTCGCACGCGGCCTGGGCGCTGGGCGAACTTGGAGGCCGAACTGCACGCCACGCTCTGGAACGTGCGCGGCAACATGACATTGATGCGCAGGTTGTGGAAGAGGCGCGTGCCGGACTCGATCGAAATCTCGCCTAGCCGCTTGTCAAATGCTGTGCGCAAGTAAAGACTGGGAAAGAGCGGTGAGCTGATGAACGATGCGCGGCGGGAATTTTCGATGCTGGCTTCGCGGGAGCCCGTACCTCTGGCCCGCGGGGCCCTGCTGATCGCCAAGGAAGAGTATCCGGATCTCAACGTCGACCACTACGTCGACCGGCTTTCGGAACTGGCGCGTGAGGCCGAGCCGATCGTCAATGCCGGCAATGACACGGTCGAGAAGGTACAGTTGCTCTCGCATTTCCTGTTCGAGCAGAAAGCTTTCGAAGGCAATCGCGATGCATTCAGTGATCCGCGCAATTCATTTCTGAATGAGGTGATCGAGCGCCGGCTTGGTATTCCGATAACCCTATCGGTGATCTACCTGGAAGTGGGACGCCGCCTCGGGCTCAACCTTTATGGCGTGTCGTTTCCCACCCACTTCCTGGTCAAAGCGGTCGACGAACGCGGCGAGCTCCTCATCGATCCGTTTTCCAGTGGCATCATTCTGACTCTTGAGCAGGTCAAGGCCCGCCTGGCCGAGATCTATCGTCAGCCGGTAGAGCTGCACCCTGCCATGCTCAAGAGCGCAGGTACCCGTCAGATCCTGGTGCGGATGCTGCGCAACCTCAAGGGGATCTATACCGGTGCGTCCGATTGGGCACGCTCGCTGAGTGCGCTCGATCGAATCCTGATGCTCGACCCGCGTGCGGTCGAGGAGCTCGCCGAGCGCGGCCAGGTTTACGAACGGCTCGAATGCTTCAAAGCCGCGCTCGACGACTTTCAGAGCTTTCTCTCGCTCGCGCCCGAGCATCCCGCCGCCGAGGTCGCGCGCGAAGCCGTCTTGCGGCTGGTGCGCCAGGTCTCGCTGATCAACTAGCGCGCGCGGGCGCAGTCGTCTTCGATGGCCGCATCGCCCAAACCCGCCAGCTTCTTTGAGTCGAGCGAAGCAGGCGCCGCCGATCGCGAGCTTCAGCGCAAGCTGGAGAACGCAAGCACTCGGCACCTGGACCATTTCGCTCACGTCAAGGCCGAGTACTCCGACTATGAAGAAGAGCGCTCGCAGTCGCGCCGAATCAAAGAGCATGCCATCGCGCACCTAGATGAACTGATCGTGGAGCTGACCGGCAAGCTAAAGGCGCGCGGCTGCGCGGTGTTCGCCGCAGCGACGGTCGAGGAGGCCCGCGACTACATCGTGAACGTGGCGCGCAACACGGGTAGCAGGCGTGTGGTCAAAGGCAAGTCGATGACCACCGAGGAAATCGGTCTGAATCCGGCGCTGGAGAACGCCGGAATGGAGGTGCTCGAAACCGATCTCGGCGAGTATATCGTTCAGCTGCGCCAGGAGCCACCCTCACACATCATCACGCCCGCGATTCATCTCTCCAAGGAAGACATCGGCGCGCTGTTTCATGAAAAGTTTGGAATTCCCTACACCTCGGAACCGGAGCGCCTCACCGCCGAGGCTCGGGCGCGGCTGCGCGAGGGATTTCTCAGCGCCGATCTGGGCGTGACGGGAGTAAATTTCGCGATTGCGGAAACCGGCACGCTGGTGGTGATCGAGAACGAAGGCAACGGCCGCATGTCCTCGACCATGCCGGAAGTGTTCATCGCGGTCATGGGCATAGAAAAGGTGATTCCACGGCTGGCCGACGTCTCGCACTTCCTCGAGGTCCTCGCCCGCACCGCCACCGGCCAGAAGCTCACTACCTACACCAATTTCATTGGCGGTCCGCGTCGCGAGGGAGAAGTAGACGGCCCGCGCGAAATGCATGTGGTGATCCTCGACAACGGACGCAGCACGATGCTCGCCGACCCGGTGATGCGAGAGGCCTTGTATTGCATCCGCTGCGGCGCGTGCCTCAACGTGTGCCCGGTTTATCGGCACATCGGAGGACACGCGTACCGCTCGCCCTATCCGGGTCCCATCGGCTCGATCGTGAGTCCGAACCTGGTGGGTTCCGCAGCGGGGCATCTGCCGTTCGCATCTACCCTGTGCGGTGCGTGCAAGGATATCTGCCCGGTCAAGATCGACATTCCAAGGATCCTGCTGCATCTGCGCTGGAAGGAATCAGCCCGCCGCGATCTGCCCAAATGGCCGGCTCCGGCCGCTCGCGCACGTGCCGGCGCGCGACAATTCGCACGCCTGGCGAGGCACCCCTCGGCGATTCGATTGCTCGGGAAACTCGGCGCTATCGCGCTTAAACCCTTCGCCCGTGATGGGTGGATAAAGCGCATGCCGCCGCCATTTTCGAATTGGACTGGCATCCGTGACTTTCCGCGTCCACGGCCACGGCGCAGGAAGATCGGGGCGGACGAGGACTGACCATTGGCTGACCTGCAAGCAATCGTCGCGCGCGTGAAGAACGCACTCGTGTCCAGCGGGCCGGCACCCAGTCACAAAGCGCCGGTGGCGCCGTCATTGCAGCCAGACGGCCATCGCGCTGAGTTGGTGAGCCGTTTCGCTCGTGAAGTGGAAGCGGTTGGCGCCCGAATCATCGGTCCCGTCGCGCCGGAGCAACTGGCTGATCGGGTGGCCGCGATCGTTCGCGAACGCGGCCTCAAATCGATCGCGGTGGGCGAGGGCGTGGTGGTTGACTTGAGCCGGGTGGGGAAGACGCTCAGCGAATCCGGAATCGAGGTGATCCGAACCGGCAGCGTCGATGGCAGCACGCGGCCGGAATTGCGCAAGCAACTGGCGCAAGTCGATGCGGGTCTCGCCGAAGCCGACTATGCGATCGCATCGACCGGTACGCTCGCGGTCCTAAGCGATGAAACCCGTCCCTCGGCGCTGACCCTCTTGCCACCCGCCAGCTTGGTGGTGGTGCGGGTCGACCGGATGAAAGCTGACCTGGCGTCGGCGTTAGCCGCGCTGGGCCACGCGGCGCTGGAGTCGCATCGCTTGACCCTGATAACCGGGCCCAGCCGCACGGCGGACATCGAGAAACGCATCGTGATGGGGGTGCATGGACCCAAGTCGCTCGACGTAATCGTGGTGTGGCCACGCGATGACTGAAGTCCAACTTTTCTCGACCTGCCTCGCGGAAGAGTTTTTTCCCGAGGTCTACGACGCCGCCGCGACCGTGCTGGAGCGGCTGCGGCTGCGCGTGCGACCCCTGACGAGCGCATTTTGCTGCGGACAGGTCGCGTTTAACGAAGGATTTCGCGACGAAGCGGTCGATCTGGCGCGCAAGTTTCTCGCCGCTTGCCGGCCCGAGACACCGATCATCGTTCCGTCCGGTTCGTGCTCCAGCATGATACGAATCTTCTACTCCGACTTGCTCGCCACCGACGCAGGCCTGACGGCGAAGGCCGAAGCGATCAGGCCATGGGTCTATGAGTTCTCTCAGTTTCTGGTCGGCGTCATGAAGGTTAAGTACCTCGGCGCGCGCTACGAGCGCGCGGTTGCGTACCACCCGTCATGCCACCTGATGCGCGAGCTCAACGTGCGCGAGGAGCCGATGGCGCTGCTCAGCGCGGTCAATGGCATCAGGTTGATGGAAGTCGCCAAGCGCGAGGAGTGCTGCGGCTTCGGCGGTTTGTTCTCGGTGAAGTTCCCGCACATTTCCGGGGCGATGCTCGCCGACAAGCTTACCGCCATCCGCGAAAGCGGCGCCGAGGTGCTGGTGTCGAACGACTGCGGATGCCTCATGCAAATCGGCGGCGGCCTGCGCCGCGCCGGGGCGAACATCGAGGTACGTCACCTCGCCGAGGTGCTGGCCTCGCGCTAGACGAAGCCGCTTAAGTCACGCGGGCGGAGGTCGGCCGCCTCCCGTCGCACTCGTACAAGGTCAGCTTGAGTCACACCATGGGGCCCAGGCTAGTGCCGCTCGTGAACGTAAGTCCCGGGGGCAGGATCGCTCGGCGTATAACCATTTCCGCCTGCCGATTTAGGCGCCGGCAGATCCTCTCCCGAGCGCGCGCTCAGCCACTTGAGCCAGTGATCCCACCAGGAGCCCTTGTTCTCAGTCGCGCCCCGCAGCCACGCATCGGCATCTTGCGGCAGGCGCTGATTAATGTAGAACCGCGCCTTCAGATTGCCGGGAGGATTCACCAGGCTCTGGATGTGCCCGCTCGAACCGAGCACGAACTCGGACTTGCCGCCGAACATCGCCGCGGCGCGATAGCAGGCTCGCCACGCGCAGATATGATCGGTCATCCCGGCGACCAGGTATAAGTCGTTCTTGACGTCGCGCAGGTTGATTCGCGTGCCGAGCACGTTGATATCACTGCCATTCACCAGGGGGTTGCGCAGGAACAAGTCGAGGAAACCCTCGTGCAGCTTGGCGGGCAGGCAAGTGGAATCGGCGTTCCAGTACAGAATATCGAATGGCGGGGGCTGTTTGCCCATCAAGTAGTTGTTCACCCAGTAATTCCACACCAGATCGTTGGGCCGCAACCACGCGAACACCCGCGCCATCTCGGCGCCATCGAGGACGCCCTTCCTCTTCGAACGGCGAATCGCAGCGCGAATCGCGTCTTCGGTCGCGAACATCCCGACCGTCGATTGCGCCTGCGTGTCCAGCATGGTGACCAGCAGCGTCATCGCGTGGACGCGCGGGTCTCCCGCCGCGGTGAGATGGCCTAGCAAGAGGGAAGAAGTGATCCCGCCCGCGCACACGCCGACGACGTTGCAGTCGGGGCTGGCCGTGATCGTGCAGGCCGTTTCGATGGCTTCCTTACAGGAGGAGACATATTCGTCGATGCCCCAGTCCCGGTTGGCAGGCGTCGGATTGCGCCAGCTGATCGTGAAAACCTGGATGCCGCGTTTCACGGCGTATTCGATAAAGCTGCGACCCGGGGCGAGATCCATGATGTAGAATTTGTTGATCTGCGGCGGGATGAGCAGCAGCGGCCGATGGAACACACGCTCCGTCGCCGGTGTGTACTGGATTACCTCGCACAGCGGATTTCGATAGACGACCGCGCCCGGCGAGATGCCGATATTGCGGCCGATCTCAAACGGCCGTTTGTCGACCTGCTGCGGCATCCCGCCGTTGGTGAACAAATCGACCGCGAAATTGCGGAGCCCGGCGACCAGACTCATACCTGCCGTATCGAAGACGCGCTTCACCGCCGCAGGATTGCCCGCCAGAGCGTTGGTTGGCGCGAGCGCCTCGGTGAGCAGCGTCATCACGAAACGCGCCTGCCCCGCGTCCTTCCAATCGCCAAAGTCCTCGTCGCCTACCAGGTCGTGCATGGCGCCGCGCCAGGCGAGATAGGACTGCATCAAGCGGCGGTAGAGCGGATGCTCTTGCCAGGCAGTATCGGTAAAGCGCTTGTCGGATTGCTCTGGTTCCACATCGGAGAGCCCCGCGCTTATCTGAGCCAGTTCCATCGCCAGTTGTACGAAGCGGGACGCGACCGCACGCGGATGTCCCGCCAGATGCCCCACTACCCGAGCGAGTGTGCCGACAATTTGGGCCGCGTCGATTCCGACGAACGGATTCGCGCCCAGGATGGCATCGAGTGCCGGATGTTCTTCTTCAGCACCAACAGGGTGAACCAGCTTGGACTTGGGAGCAGCGGCCATAGACCTTCCTCCAGGCGAAGCATCTGAGCCGTAGCAAAGGGCGCCTTAAGAGGGCAAGTTGGCCTCGGCAG
>DASXMJ010000204.1 GCA_036495685.1 Candidatus Binataceae bacterium
CCCATCTTGCTCGCGACACCGCCGGCGAAGTTCTCGACCACCACGTCGCAATGCGGCACGAGGTAGTATGCTACCTGCAGCCACGCGGGGTCCGCGAGATTGAGTGCTATGCTGCGCTTGCCTTGATTGTATTGGTTGAAATAACCGGCGCGATTCGGCCCCGGCACATCGTCGGCGAACGGAGGTATTGCCCGCGTGATGCACACACGCTTTTCGCTCTCGATGCGAAGCACTTCGGCACCCAAATGCGCCAACTGCAATGTGGCGAATGGCCCTGCCCACGCCCAGGTGAAATCGAGAATTCGAACCCCCGCGAGAGGCAGGTGCCTGGAGCTCAGGAGCGGACGACTTGCGACCTCGGGTGCGGCGCTCGTCCCTCTTCTTCTCAGGACTTCGTCATTGTCTTGACCGAGTTGGGGTGCGCCCGTGCGAGGAGGGGAGTTGTCGACCCCGTAGCGGGAAGGCGAGCCGGGGACCCGAATTTCTTTGCGTCCGGGATAATCCAGCGCAATGAAATAGTTGCGGTGATTCAGCTGAGTGTCGTCGCGGATGTCTTTCATGGTGTTGACCTTGGCGAACGGAATTCGCTTTGCCTGGCCGGCATGGAAGAGTTCTTCCTTGTTCCACGACGACATCCATTCTCTCATGAACAAGTTGAGCGCGTCTGAATTGGCACCGCGTGCGATACGATCCTTGAACAATTCTTCGCGCGTCCACTCGGGGTCTCCCATCAATTCGACCATCCGCTGCCATTGTGCTTCTTCGGCGCATGCCACAAAAGTGTGGCCGTCAAGGCATTCGCTGAGCAGCCATGGGCCGATGACGCGTTTTCCGAGCCGTGAGGTTTCGCGACCAGTATAAGTGTAGTGCATCAAATTCATTTCGAGCATCGCCGCGATGCATTCCTGCTCGGATATCTCGATGCTGGATGGCGCTCCGTCGTGCAAACGGTTCAGATACATCGCTAGAGCGGCGAAACATGCATGGAGTCCACCCTGGTAGTCAGCCTGATCGCCGAACGCCCTTAGCGGCGGCAGATCCGGGTACTCCGACGCGCCGGGCGCAAGGAAAGCCATTCCCCCGGCGTTTTCAATGTTCAGTGCATAGCCCTTCCAATCTTTGCGGGGGCCACTGTCGCCGAAGGGTGATATGCCAACCGTGATAAGCGACGGAAACTTCTTTGATAGAGCGTCACTTTCCAGTCCTCGAAGCGGGCGATCACAGGGATGGAAATTATGTATCAGGATGTCAGCCCTCGAGAGCAGACAATCGAAGTCGGCCTTCATGCCTGGAGCCGTTAGATCAACACTGATGCCGCGCTTATTGGCATTGAGGTAAAGAAAGAGACCGCTCTTTTCGGGGTCCGGCTGTTCGCCAGGGGCAAACGGACCGCGCCAGCGAAGGATATCGCCTGACGGTTCTTCGACTTTGATTACCTCGGCGCCGAGGTCGGCCATCAGCTTGGAGGCGAACGCGGCGGAAATTCCTTCGCCGCATTCCACCACCCTTAGACCGTTCAGAATTCCGCGATTGCGAAAATCACCGGTGGAGAATGATTGGCTCATAGCTGCGATTTACCACGAAAATGGACAAACTAAGAGAATAAAATGGAGAGCTTTTCTAGGGAGCAAGCGCAGGAGTCGATGGAACGGTTGCGCCGATTTGTCGAGAGGCTCGACGTTGCGATTTTGAGCGGAAATTCGTAGCTTGCCGGGGTGCCATTTCGGTTGCGGACTTCTACGGCCTCTCGACAATCGTGCAGATGTGGGATCTTCTGCTGGAAGCGTCTGGCGGACGTAAACCTCTTTTCGACTGGTTCTCCCCGTATCCGATGTGGCCTTCGTTCACAAAGCCTCTTTATCCGGAGGCCATGTCGTTGCGAAGCATCGCATCAGAGATGCGGTGACGGATCCGTTCGCCTCCTCAAAAGCGATTTAGGCGAGCGCAATCCGGTCGTCCGAACCTTTCGGGTGGCAGTCGACTCCAAGTTGATTGGGTCCTCCTTAAACCTTTGCCGCTTTCAAATGCGGATGGCTTAAAGGTAGCATTCGCGCGGAACGCTTGTGGAAATTGCGAAGACGGTGGTCAAGTATTGTGTGTCGGTGACTGGCATGGCTTTGGCCTCGCTGGTGCTGGTTTGCACCGCGGCTGCAGGTACCAGTGGGGAAGCCCCTTACCATGCGTTGATCCTCGGGGGTGGTGGGCCGGTGGGAGAGGCCTGGGAGTCGGGGGTGCTTGCGGGCTTGATGGAGAAAGGCGTCGAGCTCACGGCGATTGATCGCGTCATCGGTACTTCAGCGGGTGCGATCGTCGGCGCGCGTGTAGCTGGTCGAATGCCTCGTTCGGAGCTAACGAACGCAGCACTCATTCGATTCGAAGGTCCTTCGCCGCAGCCAACCGGGCCGCCGCTTCCTCCTCCGGACCTAACGTTTCTGGTCCGTAAGCTCGAACAACTGAACGAGGGGAAACTGTCTGAACAATCAGTAGGTGTCGATGTCGGAGAATGGGCGCTGAAGGTACGCCCTATTGTCAGCGAAGCGGCATTTGTCGCGAGTTTTGAGCGCCGGTTTCCACAAGCGTCCTGGCCGAGCGCCGCCTACGAATGCGTGAGCGTCGATGCGGTGGATGGCTCGCTACGGGTTTGGAACGAGTCTTCCAAGGTCCCGCCTGCGGTCGCGGTAGCATCCAGTTGTGCGCTACCAGGATTCTTCGCGCCAGTGGCCATCGACGGCCATCGCTACATGGATGGAGGCGTTCGCTCGGCGACAAATGCCGACCTCGCACGCGGATGCAAAACCGCAATCGTGTTGGCACCAACTGTCGGCCCTAGCGACGCACTGGCGAAGGTCTCGGTCAAGCGTCTCGATCAGGAACTTGAGGTTCTTCGCGCAAGCGGCTGCAGGGTCGCTCCGATCGTTCCGGATGCGGCCAGCCTGAGCGCTTTTGGGGGGACACTCGGAAATTCGGGCCGTGCAGGGTTGGCGCTGGAGGCCGGACGAAACCAGGGACTAGACAACGCGGGAAAGATCGCGGGCATTCTAAGCCACTAACCGGTTGTGCAGCGCGATCTCCAAAATTACCGTTGTAGAACGATACCGGCGCGAATTCCGACCAACTAAGGGGTGATTATCTAGGCAGTCTGCCTATAATTTGCGGTCACCTCTGGCGGGTGGGAACCCATCCCCTTAGCGGGGGGTTAGCATGAAATTGGAAGGGACTATTGATAAACGCGCCGCGTCGAGCCGGCACGTGCCCGGCCGCTGCCTTTGCGGCGCGGTGGAACTAGAGATCGACTTTCCCGCTTTTTGGGCCTGGCACGATCACTCCGCGGCGAGCCGTCGCGCACACGGCGCGGCGTATGCGACCTATATCGGTTGTTGGCGCAAGCACGCCCGCGTGGTGAAGGGCCTAAGAAGCATCTCTCGCTTCGAGGATCCGGAGACGGAGTCGATCCGAAACTTCTGCTCCCGGTGCGGTGCGCCACTGCTTTACGAGCTCAAGCGCTCACCGCATATGGTCAATATCCCACGGGCACTCTTCACCGGCCGTACAGGCCGTGAGCCTCGCTATCACGTGGCCATCGAGGAGCTGCAGGATTGGACCTACACGGGTCACCGGCTTGTCCCGCTTAAGGGCTATCCAGGTGTCGTCTGGGAACGACCGAAGTCACGCCGGCGCCGGCGCGACGTTTATGACGTGGAGTTCCTCGATCGACGCGTCCCGTCGGTGCGTGTCCGTATCGACCGGTGAAGGCATTGGTGTGCCGAGGATTTGTGCAGGCGCCCGTTGGGGTATAAAGCGCACGACACACGCGAAAGGCCGACATTTGGTTTGATCGGTGCTTGGATAGAGAGCGTCGGAAGATCTGTCTGCTCGATTCGAGGAATCGAAGTTCCGATTTGAGGGCGGGGCGATATTTTTGTTCTCGAAAGCGCGGCGTCCATGCTCACACATTCGCTATGCGCCTTGAAGACATTCCTTTCAATTTGTCACTCAAAACTAGGGTCAGACCTGCGTCCACGTTTTGCGTGGCGTAGAAGTGGTCCTGAGTGCCTGCCACAGGAACAACATTTAGATGGTCGAAGCGCGTGGCTCTCCGCCAAAGCGCCGCTGGTTCGTGAACAAAATTCACCATGTCCGCGGAGGGGCCGTGAAGCCCGAGCTGCTATCCCTGAGGCTGAAGAGTGGGCCAGTCTCCATTTGTCCAAAGCACATGCGGAATATGCTCCAGATTCTGTGCCGAACCCCCCTACCCCTGACCGAACTCGCAGCTCGCTTGACAGTCCGAGGGAAAGTGACCAACGCGCATACCGAACTCGCAATGGAGGAGTGAGTTCTAGTACAGTGGTAGGCGATTCCATTTACTACTGGGTGCTAACAGTGCGCCACGTCGGAGCATCGACGAGTGAAACAGCATTGATTGTTTAAGGTCCCGTACCCGAAAGGTAGGAGCTCGATGAAGGCAATATTTAATCTCTACCTCTTGCTCGTAGTCGTCGTGATGACAGGCCAACCAGGCTCCGTCGCCCTATGCCAAGAGCAGGGAAGTGCTCACTTATACAATCAAGGCACGGAGACAACTATCAAAGGTACGGTAGAAGAAGTCAAAACTGCCTATTTGCCAGGCGGCGGCGCAAGCGCGCAGGCACAAGGACAGTTTAGCGGCCCGATTTATCTTAACCTCAAGGCTGACTCGGGCACCTTTAGGGTATATTTGGGTCCTTCCTCGTTTCTGGAATCGAAGAGCTTCAAATTCGCGAAAGGTGATCAGATTGAAGTGACCGGTTCGAAGCTCCCGAATGGGGATGCGATCATCGCGCGTGAGGTCAAAAGAGGTGATCAGGTTCTGGTCCTGCGGAACGCGCAAGGGATTCCTCAATGGGCGGAGGGCCGTTGACCCGTCGTCTTTGCCAACTGCCTCTTGGCGCCTGTCAAGTCGCGTATCGGTGGAAACCTTTGCGAAAAGAGAACGATCAACCTGCACACCTAGTGTAACCAAGCGTGCTTTACTAGGGTCTTCTCGCAAGACACGAGGATTGTGAGTCCTTGGCGCGCCGGCGCCGCGCGACCTGACGCTAAGGTTCTCCACCGGCGCATCCCGGTCCGCGCGTGCCCCCTTCGTCCAGTGAGAAAGCACCTGCGTGGCCCAAGATATGAGTGGCCGCCGGTTGGATAAAGCGCGTAACCTATGCGTAAGCTTCGATCGCCGGGTTGGTCGCTGCTGGCGTAAAGAGGCCGATGCGAGGAATCGAGGATCCGATTCGAGTCCGGAGCAATATTCGCCCCCACGTGCGGCTCAAGAGGTGTCCGAGTTGACTCACTGTGAGCCGTGGGCCGAGCTCTTCCCGAAGTCGGGCATCTCCCTCGCGGATCTGCTGATTACCCGGATGCAGTTCGGTCCGATTGCTGACATCCGCGGCGGGGTTTGTCAGCGGAGCCAGCAGGCTCCTCATGGACGTCGGCATTGAACCCGTAACGCTTGGCCGTGAGGGTGACCATGGATCGTGGGGATCGGCGCCGAGCGCACCTATTTTCCTGACCGATATTTTGGCGGCGCGCCTGCGGGGCGCGGAAGCTGCTACGTGGCACCCGCTAACTTGGGGTCTCAAGGGGGGGTTGAGTCACGCGCCGGGGCAGGGATGCATTGCGCCGACGTCATCTCTGAGCCAAAGAGCGGATCGTGACGTAGGAAATCGCGGTCCTCCTCGCATGCCTGCTTTGTTTTGTAGGTGTGCCAGACGCCGGTGGTCGGTACGATAGTCGCGTTTGTTGAACCAGCTGTCGGAGCTTGCGTAGGTGCGATTAAGTTCCAGTCCACCAACAGCAGAACGGCAACGGCGACCTGCCCAAGCCTCATATCAACCGGCTTAGCAAAGGACCAAGTGGGCGCATAGAAGATTCGGAGGATTCCGCATCGACGATCTGCATCTCGACCAATTTGTCGATTTTGGGCGCTCTTAACGACGAGACGAGGGACCACAAATTGGAAAAGTGAAGAGCCGAAGGAGTTATGTTGATACTGGTTCGGGACGCAGAAGCAGGGGGCCGCAAAGCCACAAGCTGAAAAGGGTCGCTTCTAGAACGAGCACATGAAGGTTTAAGCGGATGCGACTGTACTTCGACTGCCAGACCGAAGCAGCCTAAGCGGATTTATCTTTCAAAGCTCTCCACTTGGACTTGTCCGTGGCTCCCCTATCGTGCAGTACTCATCTGAGTGGAGACCCTCATGGACGAGAAAACATTATGCAACCTTTCGATTCGTGAACTCGCAGGGCTGCTTCGCAAGCGAGAGCTCTCATCG
>DASXMJ010000205.1 GCA_036495685.1 Candidatus Binataceae bacterium
ATGGGCGCCGACTTAAGCCGAGGTCAGATACGGGGCAACTCGATTCAGTGCCCATTCCATGCGTGGAGCTGGGGTCCCGATGGCAAATGCAATCACATTCCTTACAGCAAGCGGATTCCGCCTAAGGCGAAGGTAAGGTCGTGGCCGACCAGCGAACAGAACAAGCTGCTGTTCGTATGGAACGATCCCGAGGGCAATTCGCCCTCCGACGAAGTCGCCATTCCGCGCATGGATGCGTGCTACTCGGATGAATGGACCGACTGGGCAATGGTGAAGTGGACGATCAATACCAATTGCCGCGAGCTGATCGACAACGTGTCCGACATGGCACATTTTCCGGTGGTGCACAGCGCACCGGTCGATTACTTCGCCAACGTGTTCCAGGGACACAAGGCGACCCAGATTATGATTGGGTCGGGGCAGGGCGGAATGCAGGGAAACCTGGCTACCTGCGCGACCTATTTTGGCCCGGCCTATCAGATCACGCAGATGCGCGGGGAGATGGGCGGGTTCACGGTCGATTCGCTTCTGCTCAACTGCCACGTTCCGATTACGCTTAATTCCTTTGACCTGCGCTTTGGGATGGTGGTGCGCAAGATGAAGGGGATGAGCGAGGAGATGTCCAAGCAGGTTTGCGACGCCTACATCCAGGCGATTCAGCAGGGGTTCTACCAGGACGTCGAGATTTGGGACCACAAGGTGCGGATCGATAATCCGCTGCTGTGCGAAAACGACGGACCCATCTACCAGCTGCGCGAGTGGTACAGGCAGTTCTATCTCGACGCTGACGCGGTGCCCGAAGAAAACCACAAGCGCCAGGTGGTGGAGATCAATCGTGGTTACGACCACCCCCCGGCGCCGCATCACGTTTTCGAGGAATAGAGGGCCACAAATCCGTAAAGAGGCGCGGCTCGGAAGTCCGTGAAACCAGCGTAGTTTGCCGATTTCTTTTTCGACTGCGCATGGCGTAAATCAACAGGGGTGCGCAACGCATCCTCCCGGCGGGAGCCGGCGGAACCGGGACCCTTCGAATCAGTTCCCCTCTCCTTGTCGCAATTCAGCGACCTACTGGCCGCGATTTATCAGGGTCCTTTGGAGACGGTTCCGTGGAAGACCGCGCTCGACCTGCTGCGGGTTCATCTGCGTGCCAACTACGTGACCTTGATGCTGCGGCCCCCGTCGCCGGATCGCGAAGGGTTTATGGTCAACGCCGCGGGCGATGCACCCATTACCCGGCAGGCCGAATACAACAAGTACTACTACGCCCTCGATCCATTTATCGATTTGCCGCCCGACCGGGTCTTCATCGCCGACGAGCTGGCGGGCAATGGCAAGTGGCGGGAAAGCGAGTTCTACAAGCAGTTCCTAAAGCCGCTCGACATCCTCCACGCACTGGGCGCCGACATCCTGACCGACGATGGAATCCATTGCCGGTTTCGCGCCGCACGCCCGCATCGTGAGCAGCCGTTCTCGCCGAGTGACACGGCACTGTGCAGCGCGATGCTGCCGCATCTGAAACGGGCCGTCATCCTCCATTCGCAGCTCACCCTGATTGACTCGGAGCGCAGGCTCTACGCCGGCACCATCGACCGGATGCTGGTGGGCACCGTGATTCTGGATGAAACCGGCGCAGTGGTGAAAAGCAATGCGGTGGCGCGCGAAATGCTGGATGCGGCCGACGGACTGCTGCTGGCGAACGGGACTTTGCGCGCGGTGCATCCCGCGGAAAATCGGGAACTGCAGCGATTGATCAAACAAGCCATGTGCGGTCCCAACGACGGAGCTTCGCCCGGGGTCGCGGAAGCAATTTCCATTACCCGCAAGGCGGGACGCGGCAACCTCGGCGTGGTGGTACGCGGTGTACCGCATGCCGAATGGTCGGAGGGCAACCGCCGTCCCGCGGTGGCGCTGTTGATTCGCGACCCCGCGCGCCGCAGCGAGGCATCGCGCGAGACCGTGCGGCGCCTGTTTGACCTGACTCCCGCCGAGGCGTCGCTCGCCTTGGCGCTTGCGGACGGGCTTACCCTCGACGAAGCGGCGGAGCGGCTCAAGATCCGCAAGAATACCGCGCGCGCCCATCTGCGCGCGATCTTCGCGAAAATTGGCGTGACGCGGCAGACCACGCTCGTGCGCCTGCTGCTTAGTAGTGTCATCTGGCTGGGCTGAAGGAGTTTCTCCGTGACCCACTTCCGGCGCCACGCCGACGCTCGTAGGTGAAAGGAGCGCGCGGTTGACTCAGAACATCTATGACAACCAGAAGTTCTTCGAAAAGTACCAGCGTTTACCGCGTTCGCTTAAGGGATTGCCAGGCGCTCCGGAATGGCCTGCCTTGCGCGCCTTACTGCCCACCATGGGCGGGCTTCGGGTCCTGGACCTCGGATGCGGGATTGGGTGGTTCAGCCGCTGGGCCCGACAAAACGGAGCCTCTCGGGTGTTGGGCATCGATGTTTCGCGGAAAATGTTGACTCGAGCTCGCGCCGAAACCCATGATTCGGGGATTCGTTACCTCAGGGCCGACCTGGAACGATTGCGATTGCAGTCGAATTCATTCGAGTTGGTCTTTAGTTCCCTGGCGCTTCACTACGTGAAGAATCTAGCGGGACTGATGTCGAAGGTTCGGCGATCGCTCGTCCCCGGCGGAAGCCTGGTCTTTTCGGTCGAGCACCCGATCTATACCGCCCCTTCCAGTCCCAGGTGGCGCACCGCTTCCGGGCGCAAGTTTTGGCCCGTCGATAGATATCTGCAAGAAGGTCCCCGCTCCACGGACTGGCTCGCCAAGGGCGTCATCAAGCAACACCGCACCCTGGCGACCTACATCAACATCTTACTTCGGCTGGGGCTCTCGATTTCCGAAATTAACGAATGGGGTCCCACGCCAAGACAAATAGCGTCGCAACCGGATTGGGTAGATGAACGCGAGCGGCCCGCGTTCCTGTTGGTGGCCGCGCGAGGCTAGAATCGGTTGGTTTCACTAGTCTTTTCGGACGATGAGCTAGCGCGGTGCGCGATGCGATCATCGCCGCGATTCAACGATGGACTGAGCAGGGGCAAAGCGTGGCAGAAACATCCGTGCGCCAGATGAAGGCCGATGCAGGGGGTCGCCAGAGTGAAATGGCGAACACTCTCTTGTCGCGGGCGCGCGAGATGATTCCGGTTTTGGCGGAGCGCGCGTCTGCGGCGGAGGCACAGCGCTCGATTCCTGCCGAGACGATCGCGGAGTTCAAGCGTGCCGGGTTCTTCCGGGTAATTCAACCGAAACGCTACGGGGGGTACGAACTCGACCCGCAGATTTTCTTTGACCTGCAAATAACCCTCGCTCAAGGATGCATGTCGAGCGGCTGGGTCTACGGGGTCGTGGCGGTGCACAACTGGCAGTTGGGGCTGTTCGATGTGCGCGCGCAGGAAGAGGTGTGGGGCAAGGACAACAGCGTTCTAATCGCATCGAGTTACATGCCGCGTGGCCAGGTCGAGCGCGTCGACGGCGGGTTCAAGTTTCGCGGGCGCTGGAGCTTTTCCAGCGGCGTCGATCACGCCGACTGGCTCTTTCTGGGTGGAGTCGTTCCGGCCGGCAACGGAGCAGGCGCGCCGGACTACCGGACCTTTCTTGTTCCACGTGCCGATATCAGCATCAACGACAACTGGCACACCTGGGGGCTCCGCGGAACGGGCAGCAAAGAGGTCGTAATCGAAGATGCATTCGTACCCGAGTATCGCACCCATCGCGCGATCGATGGCTTTACCGGGGCCAGTCCCGGCCTGAGCGTCAACTCGGCGCCCCTCTACAAGCTCCCCTTCGGACAAATCTTCGTGCGCGCGGTTTCCAGCGCTTCGATCGGCGCGCTCCAGGGTGCGCTCGAGGTATTTCGCAAATATGCGTCCACGCGCCTGAGCACCAACGACATGTCGCGGACCGCCGAAGATCCCTCCGCCGGGATTGCGGTGGCCGAGGCTGCCGTCGCGATCGACGACATGAAGCTTGAGTTGCACCGCAACTTCGCGGCGATGATGGACACGCTTGAGCGCGGAGAGTCTCTCGACATCAACGATAGAATTCACTACCGCTATCAGTCGGCCGCGGTTGCGCAGCGCTGTGCGGAACACGTCGATCGTCTCTTCCACGCCTGCGGCGGGCAGGGCGTCTACACCGACCATCCGATCGGGCGGTTTCTCGCCGACATCCATGCGGCACGCCTGCACTATGCCAACAACGCGGACAAGTTTGCGCGTAACTACGGTGGCGTGTTGCTGGGCCAGGTTAACTCCGACTTTTTCATATGAGCGACGGCGCGCGGGTCAACGTTCCCCCCTCAGACGGGAAATGGGACTACGAGTTCGATGTGGTGGTGGTCGGATCGGGATCGGGCGGCATGACGGCGGCGCTGTGCGCGCACGATCTCGGCCAGTCCGTGCTGGTCATCGAAAAGAGCGATCAGTACGGAGGCACCACCGCGATCTCAGGTGGTGGCGTGTGGGTGCCCTGTAATCATTTGATGGCGGGCGCGGGCGGGAGCGACAGCTACGATGACGCGCTGACGTATCTCAAGACTGCGACTCGCGGAATGGTCGCGGAGACACGCCTGCGTGCTTATCTGGAACACTCGCCGAAGATGCTCAAATACCTGGAGGAGAAGTCGCGGCTCCGCTACCGCTCAATGCCGCAGTACTCCGACTACTATCCGAATCTACCCGGAGCCAAGTCTGGGTATCGAACCCTGGATCCGATTCCATTCAATGCGGCCGAACTGGGCGACGATTTTGCGGATATGCGTCCGCCCCAGCCGGGCACCCTGATCGGAGGACGGGTCGCGATGACCGCGGGCGAGGCACACGCCATGCTCACCAAAGAGCGTGGATGGATCGCACTGCTGCTCAGGCGCATGGCGAAATACTGGCTCGACCTGCCCTGGCGGTTCCGTTCCAAGCGGGATCGCCGACTGACCCTGGGCAGCGCGCTGATCGGCGCGCTGCGGCGCTCGATGCTCGATCGGAAAATTCCCTTGTGGCTAGAGACTCCGCTGGAGTCATTGGTCAGCGACTCACGCGGGGTGGCGGGCGTGATTGCGACCCGGGGCAGCAGGGCGGTGCGCCTTCGCGCGCAGCGTGGCGTGGTGCTGGCGGCGGGTGGATTCGAGCACAACCAATCGATGCGCGACCAGTATCTGCCCAAGCCCACCAGCGCCGAGTGGACCGTGACGCCCGCGTCGAATACCGGGGACGCGATTCGCGCGGGACAGAGCCTCGGTGCTCAGATCGCACTGATGGACCACGCGTGGTGGGCCCCGACCCTGTTCGTCATGGGGCGCGAGAAGCGCCGCGCGGTATTCGTGGAGCGGGCATTGCCCGGCTGCGTGCTGGTGAACCGCAAGGGAAGCAGATTTGTCGACGAGGCCGCGCCCTATAGTGACATCGTCTATGCCATGTACGCGGACCACGAGAAGACCGGCGCAAATCTGCCCGCGTGGCTCATTTTTGATGCCGAGTTTCGCCGCAAATATCCGATTGGCCCGCTACTTCCGGGCATGGCGCGTCCCGACAAAGCCCTTCCCGCCAGCTGGCTTGGCCAGGTCTATTTCAGAGCCGATTCGCTCGAGGCGCTTGCTCAGCAGATAGAGATCGACGCGGCGGGTCTTGGTGCGACGGTCGAGCGGATGAATGAGTTTGCGACCACCGGTGACGATAGAGACTTCGGCAAGGGCAGCAACCCTTTCGACCGCTACTACGGCGACGTCAATGTGAAGCCCAACCCGTGTCTCGCGCCGCTGGCGAAGGCGCCATTTTATGCGATCCGCATCGACGCGGGCGACATTGGCACCAAGGGCGGCCTGCTGACCGATGAATTCGCGCGGGTCTTGCGCGACGATGATCAGCCGATCCCGGGCCTGTACGCGATCGGTAACACCTCGGCCGCGGTGATGGGGCCAAGCTACCCCGGCGCGGGTTCCACGCTGGGTCCCGCGATGACGTTCGGGTACATCGCGGCGCATCACTTGGCAGGAGTTTGAATCATGTTAAACGGACGGGTCGCGGTCGTTACCGGAGCGAGCCTTGGGGTTGGCAAGGGGATCGCGATCGCGCTGGGCGCGGTGGGCGCGACTGTTTACGTGACCGGACGCAGCGCCAGGCAGGGCGACAATCCCTATGGCGGCACGGTGTTTTCCACCGCCGAGGAAGTTAGCAAGCGGGGCGGACGCGGGATCGCCGTGGTCTGCGATCACAGCGACGACGACCAGACCCGCGCACTGTTTAAGCGCGTCGAGAAAGAATCTGCGCGCCTCGACATCCTGGTGAACAATGCCATCGCCATCCCCGACGGTCTTACCGAAACGGGTCCGTTCTGGGAGAAGCCGCTGGGATTCGTGAAACTGCTGAATGTGGGTCTCCGATCGAACTACGTGGCCTCGTACCTGGCTGCGCCACTGCTCGTCCGCAACGGTGGGTTGATTTTCAATTCATCCTCGCCCGGCGCAAGGAGCTATGTTCATGGCCCCGCTTACGGGGCGGCCAAGGCGGGTGGCGACAAGATGTCGCATGATATGGCGCACGATTTCAAACCGTTCGACGTGGCGGTGATTTCGGTGTGGCTCGGGCTGGTGAAAACCGAGAAGGTTATGATGATCGACGCCAACAAGTCGAAGTACGGACCGATGCTCGAAATCGCGGAGTCGCCGGAGTTCGGCGGTCTCATCATCGACGCGGTATTCAATGATCGCGAGCGAATGACGCTGAGTGGAAAGACCTTCTTCGCAGCGGAACTTGCTCAACGCTACGGCGTAAAAGACATCGACGGCAAGCAACCGCCGTCAGGCCGCGCGTACCTTGGCGCGCCATCGGAATTCACCGACATATTCATCGAATGACCGCCGCCGCTTCGAGAATCGATGCACCCGCTGCCTTTGCAGGTTCTGCGGCGACTCGCGTCGAGGCGCCGCTGCGCATCGCGGGCGAGGGCGCCATCGCGTGGGATGACAGCTGTGACGTGTTGGTGGCAGGGTTTGGCGCGGCCGGCGCCAGCGCGGCTATCGAAGCCGCGCGTGCCGGTGCGCGAGTGATAGCGGCGGACCGCTTTGGCGGCGGCGGGGCCAGCGCCAAGAGCGGCGGCGTGGTGTATGCGGGCGGCGGTACCCGCTTTCAGAAGGCGGCCGGCTACGAAGATTCGCCCGAGGCAATGTACGAATATCTGAGCAAGGAAGTTGGCGATGCGGTTTCCTCGGCGACGCTGCGCGCCTTCTGCGACCAGAGCGTCGGGCTGCTGGAATGGCTCGAGCACAACGGAGTCGAGTTCGATTCGTCTCTGCCACCGCGCAAGACCTCCTATCCACCAGACGGGTGCTATCTCTATTTCTCGGGTAACGAGACCGTCAAGGAATATGCGGGCGTGCACCAGCCCGCGCCACGCGGTCATCGGGTCAAGGGCGCCGGACTGTCCGGAGCCCTCCTGTATCGGGCGCTGCGCAGCAGCGCGCTGCGGGCGGGTGTGCGCCTGCTGACTCAGTCCACCGTGCGCCGCCTGATCCTCGATGAAGCGGGTGGCGGTGTGCTCGGCGCCGAGGTGTGGCAGTTCGATCCGGGCAGCACGGCTGCGCGGCGTCACCGGCGATTGAGCAGATGGGCCGAGGGTTCATACTACGCGGTGCCGGGACTGTCGGATTCTCTGCGCCGGCGGGCCCTGCAGGTCGAACTCGATGAAGCCCATCCGCGCCGGGTGCGAGCGTGCGGTGGCGTGGTGCTGAGCACCGGCGGTTTCATATTCAACCGCGAGATGGTTTCGCAGCATGCCCCCACATATCTGAAAAATTTTCGACTCGGCACTTCTGGTTGCGATGGCAGCGGGATCCGGCTTGGGCAGTCGGTCGGCGGCGATGCGGCTCACCTGGAACGCATCACGGCCTGGCGCTTCATCAATCCACCCCTGGCGTGGGCGCGCGGCATGATTGTCGACGTGCAGGGACAGCGCTTCTGCAACGAGGAAGTGTACGGTGCAAAGCTGGGCTACGAGATGTGCGAACATCGTGGCGGCAAGGCATGGCTCGTGATCGACTCGACGATTCGCCACGAGGCAATAAGAGAAGCGATGTTCGGCGGGCTCTGGGGGTTTCAGCGGGTACCCGCTCTGGTACTGATGCTCGTGGGTGCTAAGCGCGCGCTGACGATCGAAATTTTAGCCCGCAAGATCGAGTCCGACCGCGCGACGCTGATCCAGAGCTGGACCGGCTACAACCAGGCGGCCGCCAGTGCGGACGATCCGTTGGGCAAGTCTGCTGACCTGTTGCAGGCCATCGTTGTGCCGCCATTCTATGCACTCAATATCTCTGCCGATATGCGCGTATTCCCGTGCCCCGCCCTCACCCTGGGAGGCTTGCGTGTGGACGAGAGCAACGGCGCGGTGCGAAAGCGCGATGGCGACCCAATCGAGGGGCTCTACGCCGCCGGGCGCGCGGCGGTGGGTATTGCATCGAACCACTACGTGAGCGGTCTTGCGCTCGCGGACTGCATCTGGTCGGGCCGCCGCGCGGGAGGCTTCGCGGCATCAGCGGCGGTGACCAGGGTGAAGGCCGCCGCGAGCGCCTGACACGGGAACCAGGCATGGGACGGGTTGAGGGAAAAATTGTAATAGTCACCGGCGCTGCCAGCGGCATAGGCCGGGAGGATGCGCTCACGCTGGCACGCGAGGGCGCGCGAGTTACGATCACCGATGTGAACCAGGAGGCGGGCCGTGCGGTCGCAAAGGAAATCGGTGACGCGGCAATGTTTATCCGCCACGACGTTTCCCATGAAGACAACTGGAAAGAGGTGATTGCGGCGACCCAAGAGCGATTTGGGCAGATTCATGGCTTGGTGAATAACGCGGGCGTGCTATTGATGGCCTCGGTCGAAGACACCACGCTTGAGCAGTGGCGGCAGGTTCATCGCGTCAATTCCGACGGCTATTTTCTCGGGTGCAAGCATGCGGTGGCGGCGATGAAGACGGGCGGAGGTGGTTCGATCGTCAACATGTCGTCGGTGGCGGCCTTCGGGCTGCCCTTCGCTGCCGCGTACAGCGCATCGAAGGGATCGGTGGCGGCACTGACCAACAGCGTTGCGATCCATTGTCGCAGCGCGGGCTATCGAATCCGTTGCAACTCCATCCATCCGGATGGGGTGCTCACGCCGATGGTCCTGCCGATGTTAGGCAATCCCGATCCCAAAACCGTCGGCTACGACGCGGACCCGACCACGCGTTTCTGCGATCCGAGCGATGTCGCCAATTTGGTGCTATTTCTGATTTCAGACGAGTCCCGTTTCATCAGCGGCGCGCAGATTCGGATAACCAACGCCTACTGATCCGAAGTTTTCGTGGCAGACGACGCAATCCAGCTGGAAGTGGACCTCGATGGAGCGCATCACACGCTCGCATGCGGCCGTAACGAACCTTTGCTGACTGCCATGCTACGGCTGGGGCTGAAAGCCCCTCATTCATGCCGGATGGGCGAATGCGGCACGTGCATGTGCACCTTGCTGGAGGGCAAGGTGCATCTGCGCAACAACGAAGTGCTCGCCCCCGACGATCTCGCACAGGGCTGGATACTCGCGTGCCAGGCGATCGCGGACACCCGGACCGTCAAAGTCAAGTTTCCGGACTGAACTTTGCGTGTTACCTCCGGGCGAAGCGCCGAGCCAGCCTGGTTGTTCGCCTTGAGGCACGAAGGAGCGCGCCCGTCGCGCAAAGCACCCGGCATCGTTTGATGCTCCGCGCGCATTCCCCCTCGAATCGCAAGGACACGACCAGCACGGATTTCTGTTCTGTTATCCGTTCTGCAGAAAATCCACGCAGGTACGGTTGAACAGTTCGCGATGTTCGACCATCACCCAGTGGCCGCAGCGGTTAAGTAGCAGCACGCGGGCCTGCGGGCAGCGCTCGACGATTTTGGTTGCGCCGCTAACGGGATTGAAGCGGTCGTTGGTCCCCCAGAAGCCGAGCACCGGGCACTTCACCTCGGCGAGCCTCTCCTCCATGTTCGGCACGCGCATGGTGGTCAACACCGTGCGTGGCTGATCCGCACATACGCCCACGCGCTCCCGGAGCAGCTGGTCGGAGATGAGCGTCGGGTCGTGAAGTTGCAGGGTCAAAAGCCGGCGCATCGCATCCATGTCCATCGGCCCCGCGGTGAACACCTGGATCATCTTCTGGATGCCTTCCATCTGGAGATAGGTCGGCAATTCCTCCAATCCGCCGGGAGCCATCAGGATCAGCTTGCTGACGGTCTCCGGATGGTCGAGCGTGTACTTGAGGGCGATCGCGCCGCCGAGCGAATTGCCGAGCAGGATGCAGCGGTCAAATTCCAGCTTGGTGATCAGGCCGTGCACAGCCTCGACGAAAAAGTCGAGAACGTACGCCGCGTCTTCCGGTTTTGAAGAAAGACCGAAGCCCGGAAGATCGGGAACGATCGCGCGAAACCCGCTCTTGGCGAACACGAGGTAGTTGCCTTTGAAGTTGCTGTAGCCACTGGCTCCCGGTCCGCTGCCGTGGAGGAACACTATGGGCTCGCCCGTTCCGGCCTCGTGATAGTGGAGCGTCATGCCGGCCCTGATGCTGCAATACTTACCTTCGGGAATAGGGGTGGCCATGGCGACGATCCTCAGGGGAACGCAGCGGTCGTGCATCGTCTAATCAGACTATCGGCATTGTGCGTGCTAGGCGTTCGGTTGCGCGCCTCAACCTGAGCCGTGAGTTTTGTGGCCGGCGGCCGACGGGGAACCAGAAACACCTCCTTGCCTTTTTCTGAAATGCCTTCTTTCCCTGGTTCCTTCCGGGGAAGGGTTTAAGTTGATGCGCAAACCACCGCACTCTTTTCTGCTTGCCAATTTGCGCTGGTCGATCGACATTGCGGATAGCGAGGAATACCCATGGCTACCAACGAACGCGAAGTGTGGCTGGCTCAGGTAACCGAACCGATACTCGAGCCAGACCTGCCAATCGTCGATCCTCATCATCACCTGTGGGATTTTCCCACCAACCGCTATTTCCTCGATGAACTCCTGCGCGATACCGGCTCCGGTCATCGCGTGACCGCCACGGTGTTCGTCGAGTGCGGCTCGATGTACCGCGGCGATGGTCCCCAGGCGCTCAAGCCAATCGGTGAGACGGAGTTCGTCAATGGAATCGCCGCGCAGAGCGCCAGTGGTCGCTATGGCGATACGCGCGCATGCCTGGGCATCGTCAGCTTCGCGGACCTAAGCCTGGGTGCCGAAGTCGAACCGGTCCTGCAGGCACACATCGCGGCATCGCCCCGCTTTCGTGGAATCCGCCACGCTGCCGCATTCGACAAAAGCTCGGACATCCGCAGGTCGCACACCAGTCCTCCTCCTGACCTGTACGGGGAAAAGAACTTTCGCGAGGGCTTCAAGAAGCTCGGAGAGCTGGGGCTCAGCTTCGATGCATGGAATTACCATCACCAGATTCCGTCGCTGACGGAACTGGCGCGCGTTTTTCCCAACGTCACCATCGTTCTCGATCACTTCGGCGGTCCGCTCGGCATCGGGCCGTACGAAGGCAAACGCGCGGAGATCTTCGCTCAGTGGAAGAAAGACATCGCCGAGTTGGCGAAGTGTCCCAACGTCGTCGCCAAACTCGGCGGTATCAACATGCCGGTCAACGGCTACGGATGGCACAAGCGGCCGAAACCGGCGACCTCGGACGAGCTGGTGGAAGCGACGCGCGACTACTATTTGTACTCGATCGACAAGTTCGGCCCACAGCGCTGCTTGTTCGAGAGTAATTTTCCGGTCGACAAGGCCTCGTGCTCGTACGCGGTGTTATGGAACGCGTTCAAGAAGATGGCGGCCGGTTTCAGCGTCGAAGAGAAGGCCGCATTGTTTTACGGAACGGCAGCCAAGGCATATCGACTTCCGCTCGCCGCGAACTGACTGCTCGCTTTCTAAGCCTTGCCCTTTCCGAGGAGGGTCATCGACAAAAAAGTAATTCAGTTCGAGAGCAACAGCGAGGAAGTTGGCGTCACCAGCACTTCCACCGCGATCTTCTGCTCGCCGCCACCAAGAGCCACCCCCCTCACCGGGGGGACATCTGAATAGTCGCGCCCCCATCCGAGGGTGATGTGCTTGCTGGACGGCATCAGGTTGTTGGTCGGGTCGAAGTCCAGCCATCCAAAGCGCGGACAGTACACCGACACCCAGGCGTGTGAAGCGCCCGTGCCGACCGAATCTGCGCCGTTCTGCAGATATCCGCTGACGTAGCGTGCCGGCAGCCCCAGAGAACGCAGGCACGCGATCATGACGTGCGCAAAGTCCTGGCACACGCCCTGGCGCGCCCGCAGGGCATCACCGACCGGGGTCGTCACCGTGGTTGCGGCGGTGTTGTACTTGAAATCGGCGTGGATGCGCCTGCACAGATCGAGCGCGCCCTCGAGCACGGGTATGTCCGCCGGAAACGACGGTTTTCCATACTCGGCGAACTCGGGGAGGCACGCGACCCGCGGGGATTCGAACACAAACTGAAACGCCCCGAAGGCGTCTTCGCTGTCGTGCCGGTTGACCGCTGCGCGCACCTGCTCCCACGGCGGAGTGAGGCCCGGATGAATCGGCTCGAAATCGCGCGTCTCGACGATGCTCTGCGAAGTAATCTTGAGTCCGCGATGCGGCTGCTGCACCGAAAAGGCTGCAACCGCGTTGCCGAAGAAATCCGTTCGCAGAAGTGCGGAGTCCGGTTCCGGATCGATGATCAATTCGTGTGCGACCAGGTTCTGGCCGGGTGAGCTGCGGGGCGAGAGCCGCGCTTCCGTATAGCAGATCGAAACCGTATCCGCGTACGAGTAGGTCGTCGTATGAGTCGCCCGCAGAATCATGAGGCCGCCATCTGCCGCGAGGCGATGGTGTGATCGAAGTAATCGCACGTGATGGTTTCTGACAGCGAACGCAGTCCATCCGCGAGTGAAACCAGCAGCGCTTCCGCATCGCCTCGCTCTCCCGCCTGGTTGCGATTCATCAACTCCGCGGCCTCCGCCAGTTCCACCGCCGAGAGCACCTTCACCACGATGCGCCATTCCGGGGACATCCGCGCGCTGGTCGTACGCTTGGGGAGCTCCTCGACGTATGCGCGCAGATGCTCGAGCTGGAACGCGACCGATCGCGGGTTCGCTTCGTCGAGCAGCAGCAGGTCGAGCACCAGGTCCGGCTGCGTGGAGGTCAGGTAGCGCGAGCGGTAGGTCAGCGAGCTGTCCGCTATCTCCAGCATCGCCATCAGGGCGCCGCTCTCGTCGCCGGTCTTCGCGCTGAACCCGTTGTGCAGCATCTCGACCATCTGCAACGCGCGCTCGAGGCGCCGCCCGATTTCGAGAAAGCGCCATCCGTCGCCGCGCGTCATGCTTTCCATCACCAGGCCGCCAAAGGCCGACAGCGTCGCGATCGCATCGTCGAGCAGATTCAGCGCGCGGCCGCTTCGCAGCGGTTCGCGGGGCTGCGCGCGGCTGAACTGGCGATCGAACCGGTTCAGAATTCGCCACGCGTCCACGGAGAAACGATCGCGTAACAGGTAGGCGACGCGACGCAATTGCTCGAGCGTCCATCCGAGGCTGGTCTTCTCGCTCGAATCATGAATCATCGCGACAATCTCACGTTCCAGCACCAGGTCGCGATCCGATGACGGCCGGCCGTTGCTCGATGCAGCCTCGGCGGGCAGATGCCCGAGCGCAGCCAGGATTCTCACGCTCGTGTTGATGCCGGCGGCGCTGGCGCTGTCGGATTCCTGGCTGATGCGGGAGAGGATGGCGCGGGTGATTCGCACCGCGAACTCGACTCGCTCGACGTAGCGACCGAGCCAGAAAAGATTGTCCGCGACGCGGCTCGGCAATTCAAAAGTGGCGCGGCTGACCTGCAACGGAACGGCTGACGGGGGCATGAGCGTGGTCTGCGAGGCGGGACCGTCGCCCAGCACCCAGGTGTCCTTGCTGCCGCCGCCGTGCTGCATGGAGGCGACCAGGCTGTCGAGCGAGGAGGTCACGCGCGTGAGTCCTCCCGGCATCAGGACATAAGAACCGCCGCTGGCAGACAGGTAGACCCGCAGCACCATATGGCGCGGTTCCATCTCACCCTCTTCCAAAACCGGAACCGTGGACAGCGCGACCTGCTCCTGCGCGACATAATCTGCCGGCGAGCGGTGAATCTCTTCGATTAGTTGCTCGCGGCGTGCCGCTGACAGGCGCGCGCCAAAAAGCGGCTGGCGGCGCGATTCGGAGAGAGTCGGCTTGATGACGAGGCGCCACAGATTTTCGGACACGTACGAAAGCGCATCTTCATCGCCGCACCACCACGTCGCCACGGTCGGCATCTTCAGCTCTTCACCCAGGATGTGCCGGCAGAGGCTAGGCAGGAACGCGGCATGGGCGGGCGATTCCAGCAATCCCGAGCCGAGAGCATTGGCGATCGCAACGTTACCCGCGCGTACCGCCTGCACGAGACCGGGCACGCCGAGCACCGAGTCTTCACGCAGCTCCGCGGGATCGCAGAAGCTGTCGTCCTGGCGGCGCACGATGACATCGACCGGCAGCAGGCCGCCCAGGGTTTTCAGGAACACCGACTGGCCGCGAATCGTCAGATCTGCGCCCTCGACCAGGGTGAAGCCGAGATAGCGCGCCAGGAATGCGTGCTCGAAATAGGTTTCGTTGTACGGGCCGGGAGTCAGCAGCACGACGCGCGGGTTGTCGCGATGGTGCGGTGCCAGGTCGCGCAACATGTTGCGATACGACTGAAAGTAGTCGGCGAGCCTGCGCACGTGCGTGGCGCGAAATACGTCGGGAAGCACGCGCTGAGACACCAGGCGATTTTCCAGCGCGTAGCCGGCGCCAGACGGTGCCTGGGTACGGTCGGCGATTACCCACCATTGCCCATCCGGCGAACGCGCGAGATCGGCGCAATAGTTGTGAAGATAGATTCCCTGCGACGCAGGCACATCGCAGCAGGGGCGCAGAAAATTCGGATGACGGAACACCAGCTCGGGCGGGAAGATGCCGTCGCGCATGAGGCGCTGCGCGCCATAGATATCAGCGAGGATCGCATTGAGAAGCGTCGCCCGCTGGCGCATCGCACCTTCGATCGCAATCCATTCGCGGGGCTCGATAACCAGCGGAATCGGATCGAGTGGCCAGGGGCGATCTGTGCTACGCGGATCTTCGTAGACATTGTAGGTGACGCCGTTGTCGCGGATAAGCCGGCGTCCTTCCTGCCATCGCCCGGCCAACCCGTCAGCGCCCATCGCCGCGACCGATTCAATCAGCGTGCGCCAGTGCGACCGTACCTGCGCATCGTCCGCCAGCATTTCATCGAAGAAGCCGGCGCTCGGACGATAGGGCCATCCCGAAGAGGTGTCCCCGCGGGCGCCCGGATTCACGGGATGAAACTGCTGGGCCACTCTATCGAGAATAGCTGAGACGGAGCGCGCCGCTAATAGCTATCCGGCGCGGAAAGGACCTGCGCGCGACGCAGATCCAAGGTCATTGGAAACTGGGCGTTCATTTCCCGCGCCGGCGTTCTCACCGGGCCGGGAGTATGGCCGAATGGAAAGAACCGCGCGGCGCGGCGCGCTTCAGCCTCGTTGGCGTTGACCGGAAGGGCTTCATAGTGGCGGCCGCCCGGATGGGCTACATGGTAGGTGCATCCCCCGATTGAGCGTCCGGTCCACGTGTCGAGCACATCGAAAACCAGCGGGGTATGCACCGGGATAGTGGGATGCAGGCATGAGGGCGGTTGCCACGCGCGATAGCGCACGCCGCAAACCCATTCGCCGCGCACCCCCGTTGAATGTAACGGCAGGCGGCGTCCGTTGCAGGTCAGGACATAGCGATCGCCACTGAGGCCATCGACCTTTATCTGGATGCGCTCGACCGATGAATCGACGTAGCGCGCGGTGGCGCCGCCGGCCGGTTCTTCGCCGAGGACGTACCAGGGCTCGGTCGCCTCTCGTAGCTCCAGTTCGATGCCTGAATAACTGACGCGGCCGAACACCGGGTAGCGAAACTCGAAGTGCGGCGCGAACCAGTCGCCGTCGAACGGATAGCCCGCGCGGCAGAGATCATCGAGTACGCCACGGAAATCGTTCGCCACAAAGTAGGGCAGCATGAAGCGATCGTGAAGCTGCGTGCCCCAATCGGTCGGCGGCATCCGGTAGGGTTCACGCCAGAACCACGCAACCAGCGCGCGGACGAGCAGCTGCTGGACCAGGCTCATGCGCGGATGCGGCGGCATTTCGAATCCGCGCATCTCCAGCAATCCCATTCGTCCGGTTGCGGAATCGGGCGAGTAGAGTTTGTCGATGCAGAATTCCGCGCGATGGGTGTTGCCAGTTACATCCACCAGGATGTGGCGGAAAATCCGGTCCACCAGCCACGGCGGACAGTACGCGTCGCCGTTGTTCGGAATCTGGCTGAAGGCGATCTCGAGTTCGTAGATGCTGTCCATGCGCGACTCATCGATACGCGGCGCCTGACTGGTCGGTCCGATGAACATGCCGGAGAACATGTAGGAAAGAGACGGATGATTTATCCAGTAGCCGAGCATGCTGCGGAGGAGATCCGGCCGCCTGAGAAACGGACTGTCGGCGGGTGTCGCTCCGCCGAGCGCGAAATGATTTCCGCCGCCGGTGCCTGCGTGACGGCCATCGAGCTGGAATTTTTCGGTGCCGAGCCGGCACGCACGCGCATCCTCGTACAGCGCGGTAACGATCTGCGACAGTTCAGTCCAGTCGCGCGCGGGATGAACGTTCACCTCGATAACTCCGGGATCGGGAGTGACTGACAAGCGGTTTATCCGGTAATCGGGCGGCGGCGGATACCCCTCGATCGCCACGGGGTTCTTCAGGTAGGCAGCAGTATCTTCGATTGCGGCGAGCAGGTCGATGTAGTCCTCCGTCGAGCTGAGCGGAAGCATAAACACATGCAGCATTCCGTCGCGCGGCTCAACGCAGAGAGCAGTGCGCACGATCCATGGGGCCGACTGGCCGATTCCGGGTGCGCGGTCGCGTTCGTCGCCGCGCCGCGATTGCAGCCGGGGATCGGACGGCGAGATGCGCGGCGGCACCGGCAGCGGCGCGCGATTCACCATCGGATCCACCTCGAAAAGCTGCTGCGCCTCGGACGGCGCCACCCATGGCAGGCTGGGCAGCGGCAAGCGCAGCCCGACCGGGGAATCACCAGGCAGCAGATATAGATGTTGCCCGCGGAGCATCCATAGTCCCGTCTGCCATTCGGGTCCGCTCTTGCCCCATCCGCGTTGCAGCGGCAGCACGTAGCCGATGGGAGTATTCAGGCCGCGATCGAAGACGCGGCGCACACGTTCGCGCTCAGCCGAGTCTTCGAGATGGTTTTCAACCGGGTCGACGTTGATCGGCAGTTGGCGCTCGCGCTGGAGATAGTAGAACGGATCTTCGAACGCGGCATTGGCGTAAGCCGGATCGACGCCGAGCCGCCGCGCGAGTGTTTCCGCAAACCGCTGCGCATCGAGCGGACCGAACGAAGTACTGTCTTCGATGCGCGCGATAAGCGCGCGGTCGTGCCACATCGGCGCGCCGTCTTTTCGCCAGTAGCAATTCAGCGCCCAGCGCGGAACCTGCTCGCCCGGATACCACTTGCCCTGCCCGTAATGCAGCAGTCCGCCCGGCGCAAAGCGATCGCAAAGGCGTGCAAGAAGCTGCTCGCTTAGCCTGCGCTTCTCGGGACCGAGCGCAGCGATGTTCCATTCGGTGCCGTCCATGTCGTCGATCGAGACGAACGTCGGCTCACCACCCATCGTCAGGCGAATATCGCCCGCCGCTATCTCGCGATCGATCTGAAACCCGAGCGCGTAGATGCGAGCCCATTGATCTTCGGTGTAGGGCAATGTCACGCGCGGGTCTTCGTGCACGCGCGTCACTGTCATTTCGTGGGAGAACTCGACCTCGCACGGACCGACCATACCAGTGATCGGCGCGGCCGATGACGGTTCTGGACTTGTCGCCAGCGGAATGTGGCCTTCGCCCGCGAACAGGCCCGAAGTGGGATCGAGACCGATCCATCCCGCGCCCGGCAGGTAAACTTCAGTCCATGCGTGAAGGTCAGTGAAATCCCCCGCGGGCCCTTCCGGACCCTCGAGCGGTTTCACGTCGGGCTTGAGCTGGATGAGATAGCCGGAGACGAAGCGTGCCGCGAGTCCGAGATTGCGCAGAATCTCTGCGAGCAGCCATGCGCTGTCACGGCACGACCCGTTGGCCAGCGAGAGCGTTTCCTCGCATGATTGCACGCCGGGTTCCAGCCGAATGACGTATTTGATTGCGTGCTGCAGCCGCTGATTCAGATCGACCAGGAAATCGTTGGTGCGACGCTCGGCCATGTCGATGCCGGCGAGGAACGCGCGCATTCTTGGACCGGCGGGCAAGGGCTCGAGAAACGGCGCCAACTCTTTGCGCAGCTTCGCCTCATATGAGAACGGAAAGCATTCGGCGGAGGTCTCCAGGAAAAAATCGAAGGGGTTGATCACGGACATCTCCGCGATCAAATCCACTTCCACCGAAAAGAGGCGCGTGGGATTCGGAAAGAGCAGGCGCGCGAGATAGTTGCTCTGCGGGTCCTGCTGCCAGTTGATGAAGTGATCGCGCGGTTCGATCTTCAGCGAGTATGCGGAAATCCGCGTGCGGCAATGCGGCGCGGGGCGCAGGCGCACGGTCTGCGGTGAGAGCGTCACAAGACGGTCGTAGCGATATTCCGTCTTGTGATGGAGCGCGACTCGAATTGGCATTGATGAACCGGAAGCTATCTAGAAGGAAGCAAGGTTGCCGCAGTGGCGCAAGGGAAAGGCGGCACCACACGAATTTTTCGGAGCCACGATCGATAATCGCAGCGATAACGAACCATTATGAGTCGTATCTCGGCGCTCCGAGCGAGGGAGAGGAATTCGGTGTCACCGGCAGGCGCCGGTGTGCTCTTAAGCCGTGCGGGCGATCGTCAGAAGCATTGAAGCAATCGGCGCCGCTCGGGATGCAGCGACATTGAAAACAAAATAAGGCCGGAGCGCTATTACGCTCCGGCCTTTGGATCGACCCCTAAGTGGATGACCGAACGTCAGGCGTGCCCGTTGCGCAGCAGCTTCCCCGGCGTGGCTCCGGTGCAGCGTCCCTCGTCCCACGTCAGCTCGCCATTTACGATGATCGCTTTATAGCCACGGGCGTGTTGTACGCGGCGCCACTCACCGCCGGGGAAGTCGTGAGTGATCTCGCCGACCCAGTCCGGCTCGACGCCGAGACCGTTCAGATCGTAGACGACCACGTCGGCGGCCTGGCCTTCGCGCAGCGTGCCGCGATCGCGGAAGCCGGCCGCGTGCGCAGGCAACGCGGAGAGCCGATAGTGCGCCTCCTCCAATGTGATGCGCTGTTCGTCGCGGACCAGCCAACGGAGAAAGTCGGTCGTGTAGGCGCCGCCGTTGAAGAACTTGGTGTGAGCGCCGCCGTCCGACACGCCCGGAATCGTGTAGGGCGAATCGTTCATCATTTCGGCATAGAAGTCGACGTTGAACCCACGATTGGGACCAAGGAATTCCACCTTCAGATCGCCGGCGATCGACAGATCGAGCATCACGTCGATCTCGTGCTTGTGATCTTCCATCGCGATCTGACCGACCGATTTGCCGAGGTACTTTTCGAGGGCGGGATTGTCGTTGGCCCACTGCACCATCAGGTACTTCAACGCGCCGCCCACTCCCTTCTGGATCACCTCGAGCTTCTTGTTGGCGGCGTCGTGCTCGCGCTTGATCGCTTCGCGCAGCGCCGGATCCTTCATCTTGGCGATCTTTTCTTGCGTGGTGCCGGTCGTGACCGCGCGCCACGCCGGGCTCGCATCGTACAGGTTCCAATGTTCCAGCGTGAAGGCAAACCCGGTGCGGAAGGTAGCGGTCTGACCGAAGATTGGCAGGCCCTTGTCCCGGCAGCGCTTGAGCCACGCCAGGCTGCGCTGATGCGGCTTCGGGTCGCGGCGGGCCGGCGCGATCGCGTTGTGCAGAATCGGCCGGTTGGCCTCGGCGGCTAGCAGCTCGAGGAAATTGAGGTCGTCCTTGATGCGCCCGGTCGCCTGCGTGATCTGAATGAACCCTTCATCGCGCTCGCGCAGCACGCGCGCGAGGTTCAGGATGTCCTCGTCGCACATCGTGTCGGTAACCATCGGCGAGCCATCGAAGTCCGCCTGCGTCGAGTCGGGCCCCAGGCGCTGAATCGAGAATCCGCACAGCCCTGCATCCATCCCTTCCGCCAGCAGGCGCGCCATCTCGCTGCGCTCTCGATCGCTGGCCGGACGGGTCTTGGCAGCTTCGAGTCCCATCACGTAGGTCATGAGCGACGCGGTCGGCAGATACTGGATGCAATTGACGCCTTTGGGAGCTCGCTCGAGCGAATCCAGGTACTGCGGGATGGTCTCCCAATCCCACCTCATTCCGGCTTTCATCGCCTCGTATGGAATCGCCTCGGTGCGCGTCATGGTGAGCATCGAGCGATCGCGAAAATCCGGCTTGACCGGAACGAAACCGAAACCGCAATTGCCCAGCACTACCGAGGTGACGCCGTGCCAACCCGAGATGGTGCAATACGGATCCCAGCGGATTTGCGCATCGTAGTGGGTGTGCAGATCGACAAAGCCGGGCGCGACCAGCAGCCCGTCAGCATCGATCACCTGCTTGGCGAAGCCGGGGGCACGGCCGCCGACCTGGGCGATCTTGCCGTCCTTTATCCAGACGTCCGCGCGATAGCGGGGTACCCGGGTTCCGTCGACTACAGTTCCACCTTTTATTTGAACATCGAAATCGGCCATCGAACATCCTCCCGTGGACTGTCGGTGCGCTGTTAGAGAGTCACCGCAGCTAATTCGTTCTTACAGCAAGGCTAATAGGGACCGCAAGCCAGTTGAACGCTCGGTATGTAAAAAAATTCACTCGGGTGATTCCTGCTGCGCGAGATGAAATAATAGAGTCGTCCTATGCCGGAAGGAAAGCCAGCTGCGCCCCTTGAGAATCCGGGGCGGACCGCTCTGAAGGAGCAATACAAGGACTCGAGCAACTTCCAGAAGCGGGTAGCGTTGCACGCACGCTTCGGCACCAATCGCTACAGCTTCTATCGATGGGTCTTCGACCAGTTCGATCTCTCACATGTCTCCGCCATCCTCGAGCTCGGGTGCGGCCCGGGATTTCTGTGGCGACAAAACGCCGATCGATTGCCCCCCAACACGACCCTCGTGGTATCGGATTTCTCGCACGGTATGGTGCGTGAGGCGCGCGCCAGTCTGGGGAGTAAAGCTGGCGCCGCCAACTTCTGCCAGCTCGATGCGACCCTGCTGCCCTTCAAGACCGGCAGCCTTGATGCGGTCATGGCCATGGCGATGCTTTACCACCTCGAGGATCGTCCGGCGGCGTTCCGGGAGATTCGACGTGTGCTGCGCGAGGGAGGGAGGCTGTATGCCTCGACGATGGGGCGCGCGCATATGCGCGAGCTGCGCGAAATAGCGGGCCGCGTTTTCGGCGCCAATCGTGTCACAAACGCAGCGGAGCGTTTTGGCCTGGAGACTGGCTACGATCAGCTCAAGGCGGCATTCGCGAACGTCGAGGTCAAGCGGTATCAGAATTCCATGCGCGTAACGGAGAGCCAGCCGGTGATCGACTACTTTCTCTCCACGGCGCGGATGCGGCAGGTCCCGCCTTCTCTGCTGGATAGGTTGCGCGTCGAACTGGACCGCGAGATCGCAGCCCAGAATGGCATCGCCGTATCGAGCGACTTCGGTGTTCTCATCGCCCGCCCTTAAAGTCTCACCGTTTAGTTCGAAGGTCGCGTTTATCTCTGCCCTGAAAGCCACTCATGATTCAGATTTCGTGAGGAGCCGGTAAAGAAAATGGGGGTAGGGAATGGTCTGACCAGGTCTTGCCGTCTTCCTCTCAGGTACGGAACTCACGCACCGGCTGTAGGTCACGCTTAGGTGGTATCGCTACGAAGTGGCTGTTCTGTCAGCATGCGTTCGAACAGCGAGAATGAGCCTCGCGCTGGTTTCCCTGTCCGCTCACGTTCGCGGAGTGCTTCATTGCCGCCTCTTCCATAGCGGAATTGGCGGAAGGCGCCGCAGACAGGGGTGCGAGGGGATTAACATTCCCTCAAACGGGATCATGCCGGCGATGCTGGCCTGTCACCAATGTCGCTGTCGCAACACCCCACGGACCACGCTCCTAGACGGGCTCTCTAACGCCCCAAGGATCGGTCGGTCTCGGTCTCTGGCTACCTTCCGCCGACACCCTTATACATCAGCCCTGTTTCTGACCTGACGTGCCGCGCCGGCGGCCCGTAACCCGCTCCTAGGATTGTGTCCGCATAGCGGCCAAGCCTGCGCGAGCAGAGTGTTGGCGCGAAAAAATAGGGCGCTTCGCTCAGCGAAGCGCCCCTGAGTAGCGATAGTCTGTTTTCCTAGAGCAGACCGAGTTCCTTTAGCGGGCCCTTGTCCGACACCGGAGCGCGCTTGGTCTCGGCCTGGATCTTCGATTGCCGCGGCGGGCGCGTGATTGCATCGACCAGCCCGATCGTGCCGGCAAACTCCTTGATCGCCGGCGCCACTTCCTTCGCCATCAGCCTCATACTGTTCTGCCGATCCTGGTTGCTGACGGGTCCCTGCACGTTAAACACCACGATTGAGCCGGGGCGCAGCACCTTCATGATCGTCTCGAGTTTCTGGATTACGGTTTTTGGACTGCCGATGACGAACTGATGCTGCTTCTGCGCGCGTTCGTAGCCGGGCAGCAGCTTGCGGTGGATTTCTTCCGCATCCACTTGCTTCTTTTCTTCGACTTGGGTCGCCTTTAGCTTCTCGCCACTCACTCCCAGCCAGCTTCCCTGCGGCTGCTTGGAGAGCCGGCGGATCGCGTCTTTGGAATTGTATCCGGGCGGCAAGGTGTGCTCGGGACGCGCGAAAGTATTCTGGCCGCCGCCGAACAGAAATCCCTTGCCGAGTTCCTGTGCCTTCTCGTCGGTCTCGGCGACGAAGGCCGGAACCAGATAGCCGAAATTTTCGGAACCAGCCTGGTAACCCTGCCGTTGCGCTTCGTCGGCGTAGTACTCCCACAGGTCACAGGTTGCTGCGAGAGCCGTGCCGAGTCCGAAGTAGGGATATCCATGCTGCGCGCACCACAGCACGGTTTCAGGGCTGAGCGTGCCCGGAATCCACATCTGGGGATGCGGCTTTTGATAGGGCAACGCCCACGGGTTCACGTGGCGATAGTGGAAATGCTTGCCCTCGTAACGCCACGGTCCCGGCTTGGTCCACGCCTGTACGATAAAGTCGTGCGCTTCCTCGAAATACTCCCGGTTGTAGGAAGGATTCGCGTTGTTGAAGAACTGCTCGCTGCCCGCGCCACGCACCCATCCCGTGATGAGCCGGCCCCGCGAGATCAGATCGATTTCCGCCAGTTCTTCAGCCATCCGCAGCGGATGCTTCAGCACCGGAAGCGGATTTCCAATCAAGAGGATGTGCGCCTTCTTGGTCAGTCGCGCGAGGATCGCGGCCTCGACGTTCATCACGCTGCCCATGCAGAACGGGTTGCCGTGATGCTCGTTTAACGCCACGATGTCGAAGCCGAGTTCCTCCGCGTAGCAGTTCTCGTCGATCCAGTAGTTGTAATCGTCGGCCGCCTTCTCGCGATCGAAGTACTTGTTCGACACGGCGAAGTGCGCGCCGTTCTTCAGGATGACTTCTTCGGGAACCCAACGGACCGGACGCTCGGTGAAATATCCTACCTTCATGGTGCACCTCTCCTACGCAGCCAGGAAACGGCTGACAACGCGTTCGAATTCAGCGGAGTTTTCGATTTCGGGCCGATGCCCGACCTTGTCGATAATCGCGACCTGGGTGGATGGGATAACCCGCTTGTAGACGTCGATGCATCCGCCCGGCACGACCCGGTCGCTGGACCCCCAGACTAGCAGGGTGGGGGTTTTCAACCCCTGCAGCAAGTGCGGCAGGCTGGGATTGTGCATGTAGGGCTCCCATCCGATCCGCGCGCATTCCGCTCGCGCGTCCTCGAAGGCCTCGAACTGTTCGGGGGTCATCTCGCCGCCGTAGATTTTTGCGAATTCCGGGGTGCCTGCGGGATCGGCGACGGTGGCACGCAGATGAGTTCGGATCGTGATCGGAAACACGTCCATGATTTCGCCCTGTTCGGGTTTGATGCCCATAGGGGCGACCAGGACCATCTTCCCAAAGATCCGCGGGTCAGCGGCCGCCATCTCCGCGGCGACGAAGCCTCCCGCAGAAAAGCCGATCACATCGACCGGGGCGAGCTTCATGTCCCGCACCATGTGGGAGTAAAAGCCCGCGAGGTCGCGGTAGCTGCGGATCCAATCCAGTCGTGGAGTCTTTCCGTAGCCGGGCTGCAGAGGGATTAGTAAAGTTCGCTCATGCGCGAAACTCTCGTTCCAGGTCATCCAACCCGGATAGCCGAGCTCGTCGTGAAAAATCAGCAGCGGCTTGCCGCTGCCGGCTTTGATCATTGCGAGCTGGGTGCCGTCAACGTTCAGAGTTTCTTCGGTCGCCGTTATCATATCGCTCACCATCCGGCCGCGGGGGTGCTGGGTGCGAGCGAGATCCCGCCCTCGCGCCATTGCGATGCAATTGAGTTTGGACCTGCAATGGGAGTACCACGACATTGGATTGACGGCAAAGGCAGCGGGTCGATTTTTGCGGGCCTGGGAGTGGAGCAATCGCGTGCCAATTGAAGGACTGACCACGCCGGTCAGAGAGAACCATCGGTTCGACGAGCGCAATCTGGAGCGTCATCTCACCGAGCATCTGGGCGGATTTCGCGGCCCACTGATCGTTTCGCAGTTCATAACCGGTCAATCGAATCCAACCTTTTTGCTCGAGGCTCCGGGCGCGCGCCTGGTACTGCGCAAGAAACCGCCCGGCACGTTGTTGCAATCGGCACACCAGGTGGAGCGCGAATACCGCATCATCAAGGCGCTCGAGAACACCGATGTCCCGGTACCGCGAGCCCATCTGTTATGCGAGGACACCGGGGTAATCGGGACCGCGTTTTTCGTGATGGACTTCGTGCCAGGACGTATCATCCTGGAGCCCATCCTTCCGGGCATGAAGCCTGCCGAGCGCGCCTCGGTATACGATTCGATGAATGAGACCATGGCCCGGCTGCACCGAGTCGATTATCGCACCGTCGGGCTCGAGGGCTTCGGCCGACCGGACGGATACGTAGCGCGGCAGGTCGCCCGCTGGACCAAGCAGTATAAGGCGGCCGAGATGGAACCGATTCCGGCGATGGATCATCTCATGGAGTGGCTCGCCAACCACATTCCCGAGAAAGACGAGACCGGGATCGCACACGGAGACTTTCGCCTGGGCAATCTGATTCTGCATCCGACCGAGCCGCGGATAGTCGCGGTGCTGGACTGGGAGCTATCGACCCTGGGGCACCCAATCGCGGACCTCGCGTGGAATTGCCTTGGTTATCACTATCCGCCCGACCACGCGGACACCGGCAGTTTCGCCGGCCACGATTTGAAAGCGCTTGGAATCCCGACCGAAGAGGAATACCTCGCCGCGTACTGCACGCGCGCTGGGCGCGCGAATATTGAGAACTGGAATTTTTTTGTCGCCTTCGCGTTCTTTCGCGGTGCGGCGATCGCGCAGGGAATCGCGATGCGCGCGAAGCTCGGCAACGCCTCTGCTCCTGACGCGGCGGACCGCGGCCGGCGCGCCGGCATCAGCGCCCAGCTGGGCTGGGAAATTGCTCAGAAGTTGTGAGGCGAGCGAGACGAGCCTTTAGTTTCAGTGATTCTTCGCTCCGCGAACTCCGTTTTCCAGAATGACGAAAAATGAGACTCGCCTACGCAGGTGAGTCTGCCGCAATTCCGCGCGGTTCAAGCGATGCAAACAATGCTCGGCAAGATACTACTGCTCGGATGCCCGTTTCTCCTCGGCCTTGGGCTCGCGAGCGGCCCCACCGCGCAAGCCCAGGACGCTGGTGACCCGTCGGCAGCGGCCAAGGCCGCCAGTTTCACCAACCTGCGGGCAGTTACGATTACCGGGAACGGCCAGGACGCGATGGAGCCGTTTCTCACCCGTGACGGCAAGGTGCTGTTCTTCAACAACTCCAATGCTCCCACGGTCGATACGAATCTCCTTTGGGCAACGAAAGTTGACGATTCAACCTTTCAACTTCAGGGCGAGATTGGCGGGGTTAACGGCCCCGCGCTCGACGCGGTCGCGTCGATGGATCTGAGCAACAACTTCTATTTGGTGTCCACGCGCAGCTACGACACGACCTTGTCCACCATCTATTCGGGCAACTATTCCAACGGTTCGGTGAGCGGTCCGGCGATCGTAGCGGGAGTTCCGCCGACCAGGCGCGGGTTGGTCGATTTCGATCAGGAAATCAGTGCCGACGGGAACACGCTCTACTTCACGGAGGGCCTATTCACCGGTGGGAGCGTGCCCGCTTCCTCGGAGGTGCTGATCGCGCGTCGCAGCGACAACGGCTTCATCCGCGACGCGCAGAGCAAGGAGATTCTTCGCACCATCAACAGCAGCGCCCGGCTCAACTATGCGGCCTGCACTTCGGCAGATGAGCTGGAAATTTTCTTCACCCGCTTGAACGGCAAAGAGCCAGCCATTCTAATGGCGAGCCGCACCAGCACCGCAAAACCATTTGGTGCAGCTGAAAAGCTCTTGGCCATCACGGGTTTTGTCGAAGCGCCGACCATCTCGCCGGACGGCCGATCATTATATTTTCATCGGCGAAATCCTGACGGAGTCTTCTCGATCTATCGGGTGACCCGCCCCTAGAGCGGGGCGGCAACGTTGGTCGAAGGTCCGCGGATGCTGGCTCCTACTTGGTCAATTCCGCGAGGCGGTCAAAAAAATCCGGAAAGGTCTTGGCTACGCAGCCAGGATCTTTGATCTTCACGCCGGCAAGTTTGAGCCCGGCGATGGCGAAGCTCATGGCAATCCGGTGATCGTCATAAGTTTCGATCGTGGCCGGCGCGAGGCGCGAAGGCTCGATCCCGATTCCATCTTCGTAGTCGGCTACCGTCGCACCAAGGCGGCGCAGCTCGGTCGCCAGCGCGCGCACGCGATCGCTCTCGTGGTAACGAATGAATCCTACTTCGCGGATTCTGGTCCCCGATGAAGCGAATGGCGCGATTGCCGCAAGCGTCGGCACCATGTCGGGCATCGAGTTCATCGACACGTCTACGCCATTGAGGCTCCCGGTTCCCGAGATCACAACTCCGTCAACGGTCCATTCGACATGTGCGCCCATCCGCTCGAGAAGGTCAAAAAAACCGAGATCACCCTGTACGGAATCGCGCTGGAGGCCTGGAATCTTGACCTCGCCACCGCAGAGCGCGGCGGCGGCCGCGAAATAGCTGGCCGCGGACACATCGGGCTCCACCACAAATTGGCGCGCGTGATAGGTCTGCCCGCCGGGTACCGTGATCACATCGCCTTCCACCTCACTGCGCACCCCCCACACCTCCATAAGCCGCAGCGTCATCTCGATGAATGGGCGCGCGGTGTCACCGAGCACCCGGAGCTTGAGTCCCCGCGGCCACAGCGGCGCTGGCATCAGAACCGCAGATACGAACTGCGACGATGCGCGTGCATCGATGGTCGTCTCGCCGCCCCTGAATGCACTGCGGCGGCTCTCAACGATTACCGGCGGGCAGCGGTTGTCGCGCTCGGCATACACGCTTGCACCAAGCTGCTGCAGCGCGTCCAGCAGCGGTCCTATCGGCCGCTGACGCATCCGCTGGTTACCATCCACCCGATAGCGGCCCTGGCCAAGAGTTAGGAACCCCACGATAAAACGCATCGCGGTCCCGGCGCCGCCGACGAAGAGTTCGGCGCTCGAGGCTGGAATGGCGCCGCCAAGGCCGTCGACGGAGATTCGATGTGCGGCCTCGTCGACCTCAACGCGGAAACCGAGGGCGCGCAGCACCGCGGTCATGGCGCTGGTGTCATCGCTCAGCAGGGCCGCCTCAAGAGTTGATCGGCCCGATGCCATCGCGGCGAGCAACAGCGCGCGATTGGTAATGCTCTTGGAGCCCGGCAGCGCGATATCGGCGTGCAACGGCCCGCGCGCGGGCGTAATCTCCAGTTCTTCGGCAGTCATCGAAAGCTCGTGAGCTACAGTTAGGCACGCACGGAATGCCTACTCAAGCGAACCCCCAGCAAAGTTCGAGTGAGACGGCCACTTCCCTCCGCGAGAAACCCATGCGCCAGGGCAATCGCGTCAGCTGCCGCCGTGGTCGCCCAGAAACCGTATCGCATGCAGCCTCTCCCGCCGCAGAGGCCCGGTGTTTGAGCGCTCAATTTCCCCGTTACTCAAGAACGATTTTCCCGGCGATGATTTGTTGCTCGGCTGCTTTGGCCTCCTCCAACATGGCCGCCGGAATCTTTGACTGGAGGCGTGGATTGTAGACCACCTCGACCATGCCCTCCTTCATTCCATATTCCAGCATCCCGCCCCGGAACTCACCGCTCTTGATCTCCGTGGCGATGCGCACGAATGCCTTCGGAATGTGGATCACAGCGCTAGCCAGAACGTTATCGGGCGCGACGGCATTCTGATCGCCGTTTGCGCCGAACGCATAGATGTGTGATTGCAACGCAGCCTGGAACACGCCCAATCCGGCAGCATCGGCGTTATGGAAGAGCAAGTCGGCTCCAGCGCTGACCTGCGCGAGGGCGGCCTCCTTAGCCGCGCCTACGTCATCGAAGCTGCCCGTGAAGCTGACCAGCATCCGTCCCTGCGGCCGGGTTGCGAGGAATCACCGGCGGGTTCCCGCGAAGGTCAGCTTGATCGATGGCAGCTCGATTCCGCCGATAGCGCCGATCACTCCGGTCTTGGTCATTCCGCCTGCGATCACGCCCTGGACGTAGGTTGCTTCCTCGATTTTGAAAGTCGGCGAGGAGACATTTGCTGCCGATCCGCTCCCGGAAGTCACGATGAACCAGGTCTTCGGAAACAGCTTTCCCACTTTGAGCGCAGCGTCTGTGTACTCGAATCCGTGCGCGAAGACGATATTGAACCGCGCGAGGCAAAGTCGCGCAGCGAATCCTCGAAATCTGCCGGCGACTGCGTCTGCACCAGCGCAGTCTCGACATTCAGAGCTTGCTTGATCTCCTGAAGACCGTGGAATGCCGCCGCGTTCCAGCCTGCATCGCTCACCGGGCCGGGTGTGAGCAGCGCGACCTTAAAAGCCGCGGCCCGGTGGACGTCGGAGTGCTGGATTGACAGCTCGAGGTGATACAGAACGCTACTACCAGCGCGAACTCCGCACCTCTCGACTTGAGAAGCCACCACAATCGACCTTTCGCCAAAACTACACCTCGCACGCTTTTAGCTGCATCGTTGACTATCAGAGCGGGGAGGGGTAATCGATAAGAGCATTTGTCTTACCCAGGCTCGCATGAGTTGGCGGCGAGCATCGGAGAGAGCGGTTTGCTGGAAAGGTTGCTTCGTCGTTTGAGTGGCGTGGTGTTGGCTTTGGCCGCGAGCCTGGCTGTGATGAGCCTGGCCGGTGCAACATCCTGCCGTGCTGCAGCTGAGCTACCCTTCCCCCGCCCGGCATTCATCGAGCCCAACGTTAAATTCTGGGTCGACGTTTTCACCACCTATTCGGTGCGCGATTTTACGATCGTCGATCGCGACAAGGTGTCTCGCCTCTACCAGGTTTTCCATCTCCCCGGTGATGGAATCCCGACCCGCGACGATGTCGATTGGGTCAACGTCTACCTCAAGTCCAAATATGTCGACATACTGCAGCGCCTTGCGTCGGGCCATCAGCCGGAGACCTCCGAGGAGCGGCGGGTAGCCGAGATGTTCAAAGGAGAGTCGCCGAGCGCCTATTCGATCGCGGCGGAAAACCTCCGGGTCCAGGAGGGATTGCGCGAGCGCTTTCGTGAAGGGCTGGTTCGCAGCCGCTACTATCGGCCGACTATGGAGCGAATCTTCCGGCAGGCGGGGCTTCCCCCTGAGCTGGTCACTCTGGCCCAGGTCGAATCGGGCTTCCAGACGCACGCCAAGTCTAGTGCGGGTGCGTGCGGCATCTGGCAATTCACCCGCGCAACCGGCGCCAAGTATATGAACATCTCGCGCCACCACGACGATCGGCTTAACCCGGTTCGCTCGACCGAGGCGGCCGCGAAGTTGCTGCGATCCAACTACGACCAGCTGGGTGATTGGGCGCTGGCCATTACCGCATACAACTACGGCACAGGCGGCATCGCTCGGGCCGCGGACCTCTACGAGGGCGACTACGCGACCATGATCGAACGCTACCAGGGGCCGCGTTTCGGCTTTGCGGTGAAGAACTACTACGCGGAATTCCTGGCTGCGATGGACGTCTACGAGAACGAAGAGACTTATTTTCCGGGAATCAAGGACGAGGTCGCCAATCTTGTAGCCGAGGATACCGAATCAGAACCCGACGAGGAGGCGCCCCGGCACTTAAGAAGCAGCCACCGAGCCCGACACCACGGCGCCGCCCATCATCATCACCATACCCACCGAGCTAGTGCCTGATTCTCCGGGATCGGGAAAACCCTGATTGTAGTGCCCGCGCAGAGAGGCGTGGTCGATGTGTTCCTATCCGCGCCGAGGTTAATTTAGTCCCGCCTGCGCCCCTCACCGTGGGCTTGCACACTATTTTTCGTTTTTTGGAACAGGCTTTTGGGAGATCATCAGCCGCCGCTTGAGGCGTCGGCGACTTTGCTGCGAGGGCTGATGGCCCGGTAGCTCTTACGTTGGCGCAGGTTGTGCAAATATCGCTCGACCCGCGGAAATACGTCGAGCTTCATTCCATCGACTTCCAGGACCATCGCCACTGCCATCATCGGAGCGTCTGCAAGCGAGAACTCGCCGCAGACATAATCTCCGCCACCCTGGTTTCCCTCCAGCAGCCTCTCCATAAAGGGCAGGTCGCGCCCACGCAGTAGTTCGCGCCCCTTTTCCATCTGCTCCTGGTCGCGCTTCTCGGGGGGGCTCCAATACGGCATCCAGATGAGCGGAAGGCTGCCTGCCAGGATGGCCTCATCGGCGAACTGCTCCGCCTGGCGGATGTGGTTGCGCGCCGTACGGTTGTGCGGCATCAGCCGGACGCCGCTTGTGTAGTGATCCTCCAGGTATTCGTTGATCACGGTGGAGTCGAAGATGATCAGGTCTTCGTCCTCGATATAGGGGACTTTGCCGAGCGGGTGCTTGGCCAGCATCTCGGGAGGTTTTTTCCACAGATGGCCGGGCGGCAGATTTTCGATCCTGTAGGGGACGGCTTTTTCCTCCAGCACCACTTTGGTCTTACTGGCGTGGGTGGAGCGCAAGGTCCCCCAGGGATAGTCGCGTTCCGTGGTATACAAGACGATCATCGCCGGTGCCTCCAGAGGTCCTAAGCCAGCGTACCACTGAGCGTCCGCGTGGCACCATGCTTTCGAGCAGCAACCTCTGTTATCGTCTACCGCGATGCCAGCGGTGCGCGAACTCAGCCCCGAGCTTCGACCGCTCGCTGAGACGCTTCGGCAAAAGCTTCCCTCCTTGGCGGCGCGGCCCGATGCGATCATAGCCGAGCGCGCGCCCGATGAGCGCGCCGCGCTCGCCGCGCTCCTGCAACTCGCCGAACTGTCGCCCGACCTCCTGGCCACCACGCTGCAAGATTCCACAATTGCGGGCGACCTGATCTTCTGCCTCGGCGCATCCGACCTGGTGCGGTCGGAGTTAACTGCCGCCGGCGATCGATGGATCGAAACATTCCGCGTGGCGCGTTCGGCATCGGTCGAATCGATTCGCGCCACCATGCGATGCGACCCGATAGTCGCAACCACGCGCCCGGACGCCGCGGCGGCATTAGGCGAGTTCAAGCGACGCGAGTTTACCAAGATCGCGATCGCCGACCTGCTGCGGCGCATCGATGTGGCCGAGACCGCCCGCCTGATGTCGGCGCTGGCAGACGAGTCTATCCGCGCCGGATTGGCTGCGGTGAAACATCTGATGGGTCCGCGCGCGAAGGATGCAGGCGCGTTTTGCGTGCTCGCGATGGGCAAGCTCGGCGCCAACGAACTCAATCTCAGCTCGGATATCGATCTGATGTATCTCTACGATGCGCCCGATACCCAGGCTGCCGCGGTATCCGCCGCGCGAATGGGGGAGCTGCTGACCGAGATGCTCTCCGACGGCTCCTTTCGGGTCGATCTGCGGCTGCGCCCGGGAGGCCGCAGCTCGCCGCTGGTGGTCCCGTTCGAGGGCGCGCTCAGCTTCTATCAGAACTACGGTCAGACCTGGGAGCGCGCGGCGCTGTTGCGCGCGCGCGCGGTTGCCGGCGCGGTTGCAATGGGCGAGAAGCTGATCGCGGAGCTCGGGAGTTTCGTCTATCGGCGCTTTCTCGATTTCGATACCCTGCGCCAGCTGCGCGCGATGAAGCACCAGATCGAAGCGGAACTGAGATCGCCCGAGCTGATCGCGCGCAACATCAAGCTCGGGCGCGGCGGAATCCGCGAGTTGGAATTCGTTGCCCACGCCCTCACTCTGATTTATGGCGGCCGCGACCCGCGAATCCGTACCGGTAACGCGCTCGCCGCGCTGCGCCACCTCGAGACCTACGGCTACATGGCGCAGGAACGGGCGACCGCCCTGGCGGAAGCGTACGTTCTGCTGCGCGACGTCGAGCACAAGCTGCAGGTGGTCGCCGGAATGCAGACCCAGACCCTTCCAGCAGACGATGCGGCCATGCGCGCCCTGGCGGCCCGCATGGGTTTTGGGAAGGAGGCGGGAGCGTCGGCGCGTCTGGTCGAAGCGCTGGAACGGCGTCGTGGGCTGATTGCGTCTCAGTTTCGCGAGACCCTTGCTGGGGGCGAAGAGGAGGTGCGTCAAGCTGCTTCTCCCCAGGCGGTCGCGGCCTGGGCCAACGCGGGGGAGCACCATTTGACTGTCCCTCTGTTAGCCGCCCTTGGTTATGCATCGCCCGAGGAAAGCGCCCGGCATCTTGAGCAACTGTGGCGCGGACCTGAGCATTGGACGCAGAGCCCGCGCCGCCGCGAATTGCTCGACAGCCTCGGTCCGGTCCTGATCGACGAGATGCGCTCGCTGGCCGATCCAGATCTGGCTATCATGAACCTCGCCGCGTTTATCGCTGCGGTTGGCGCACGGACGTCATTCCTCGGGCTCCTCGAGCAACATCCGGTTACTCGCCGCGTCCTGCTCAGGCTGTTCGCGTCAAGCCGCTATCTTTCCACCATCTTCATCCGGCATCCGGACATGCTCGATACGCTGGTCAGGTCCGATCTGGTACGCGCGCGCCGGACTCTGACCGAGTTGAAGGAGGAAGTTGGCGAACTAGTCCGGGCCTGCCCCGACTTTGAGGGTCGCCTGGATGCGCTCCGCGCATTTCGCCATCAGGAGTTTCTGCGCATCGCAATCGCCGATCTCGCGGGCGAGCTCAAGCTGCCCGATGTGGAGACCGAATTTACCAACCTGGCCGAGGCGGTGCTGGCGGAGTCGCTCGAGGTGGCGCGCACCGAAATTGCGAGCCGTCATCGAATTCCCGCGTCGCTGCGGATGGGGATTCTTGCAATGGGTCGGCTCGGCGCGGGCGAGATGACTTACAACTCCGACCTGGACCTGATTTTCGTTTATGCGGATGCCGGCACGGGCGAGTCCGACGCTGCTTTGGTCGCGTCGCGCATCGCGCAGAAGCTGATCGCGGTGCTCGAGTCTCGTACCCGCGAAGGCTACGCATACAAGCTCGACCTGCGACTACGGCCTTCCGGTAACCAGGGGCCGCTGGTGACTTCGCTGCCAGGTTTTATTTCGTACCATCGCGAGAGCAGCGCAGTTTGGGAGCGCCAGGCGCTGGTGCGCGCCCGCGTGGTGGCAGGGCATCCGGGCCTGGCAGCCGAAGTGGAACTCGCCCGCCAGGAGTTTGTCTTTTCCCGTGGACTCGACACCAAGGGGGTCGCCGAGATCGCCGCGATGCGCGAGCGGATGGCGAACGAAATCGGGATCGAGGACAAAAGCCGCCTCAATCTGAAGCAGGGGCGGGGCGGGCTCATCGATGTTGAGTTCCTGACCCAAATGATGGCGCTACGGCACGGGAAGGATTATCCGGGGCTGCGGGTCCGGAACACCCGCGCGCTGCTTGCCGCACTGCACGACAGCGGCCTGGTGGAGGCTGCGGACGCGGCCAGTCTGGCGGACAATTTTTATTTTCTTGCGCGCCTGGAGAATCGCCTGAGAATCGAGAGCGATCAGCCGGCGTGGGCGGTGCCGACCGAACATGATGCGCTGTTGCCGCTCGCACGCAGGATGGGCTTTCAGGGCGAGGACGGCCCGGAGCGCCTGCTCAAGGAATTGCAGGAGCGACGCCGACGAACCCATCAGATCTTTGAAAAATACTTCGCAGCGGAAACCGCGGCGTGACGACTGTTCCGTCCGCAACCGATGCTCACTGCAAGTCCAGCTTGACGCCCGCCACGAAGTTTATCGGCGGCGAGCGAAAACCGAACGCCTCCGAGTAGTTTCGGTCGAACAAGTTTGAAATGCGCGTGAACACTTGCTCGTCCTGCAGGTAATTCCATCGTCGTCCCAGCGCGTAGGATGCGACCAGGTCGAACCGATAGTAGGCATCGTGGTTTTGGATGGTCCCGACCGGAGTAATGTCGTCGCGATCGCCCACAAATGTCATCGCGAAACTGCCAACCACCTGGTCATGCGCGAGCAGCATGCCATTGCCGATGTATTGGAGCAGCCACTGCGCGGACCATTTGGGAACCCGCGTCGGGGTCGCTCCGGAAGCGGAGACGTGGGTCTCGTCGAGATAGGTCACGCTGCCGCTTAGATTCAGCCCTTTGTAGAGGGTGATGCTCGGGACAATCTCGACGCCTTGGGTATCAACCCGGCCCGCATTTCCGGCCATCGCGCCGAACTGACAACCCGGACCCACCGGGCACGGCACGGTGACGATCAGATCGTGTACTCGCCGCGAGAAATAGGTCGCGGTGAATGATGCGAGTTCGCCAAAATTGGTCGTGAATCCGCCGTCGTATTCGCTGGAGATTTCCGGTTTCAGGTTGCGATTGCCGAAGCCTGGAAAATAGAGTTCGTCGAACGACGGTGCGCGGAAGCCTTCCGAGTAGCTGCCGCGCAGCCTGGTGGAGAGTTGCGTGATGGGAATCAGCACCGACCAGGACGGACTCACTTCTGTGCCGAACTGGCTGTTGCCATCGACGCGGAAACCGCCGGTCGCCAGCAGGTGGCCGTTAAGAAACGTCGCCTGTTGTTCGAGGTAGCCCGCATATTGCTGCTGGGTCGCGGTGAAGTTGCTCGCCGATAGGGTCCCGGCGAACAGCGAGGTGCTGTCAGAGCGCGCCCACAAGCTCCTGAAATCGAAACCCGATACGGTGCGGAAATTTTCGTTCCAAGTGTAGACGGCTTCGATCTGCGCGCCGCGACTTTCTTCCGGAATATTGTCGACCTCGCTGCCGTCGAAGCCCAGGAACGGTGTCTCGTTGAGCCGAATCTGGTTGCGCACGTAGTAGCCGTTGGCGCGTACCACCAGCCGCTCGCCGAACTTATGCTCGACCTCGCCCTTGTAGAGCATGAATTCGCCGCGCTGATGGGCAGTCGGATTATTCGGGACTCCGAACGGAATGGTGAAGTTGGTCAGACTCACGTTGGACATGATGTAGCGGGCGAAGCCGCGCACAGTGGTGTCGTCAGTTGGGTGATAGTCAAGGCGTCCCTGCAGCGAGAGGTTATCGGAGTTGTCGTTGACCAGATGAAAACCCTCCGTCGAGAAATAGTCGACCGAGCCCGAGAACCCGAGCTTGCCTTGCGCTCCGCTCACCGTGGCGATTTGCCGCTGGGTCGCGCTGTTGCCGCCCTGCGAGAGAAGGGTCGCGGCGGGCGGCCCCTCGCCTTCCTGCGACAGGATATTCACGACGCCGCCGATCGCCTGCGACCCATAGAGCGATCCGCCGGCGCCGCGCAGGACCTCGATGCGGTTGAGATTCTGGGTGGTAAGATTCGCGATGTCGAATGCGCCGGTGGTTCCCGAGTTGACTTCTACCCCGTCGATCAGAATCAGCGATTGCGAAGCCGACGCGCCCCGAATCGATACGTCGCTTTCGGTTCCGGGAGAGCCGCTCTGAGTCACGGTGACCCCCGGAACCTGCTGCAGCGCGGTCCCGACGCTTTGAATCTTCTGCGACTCCATTTGCTGATCGGGCACCACTGTGACGGTGGTGCCAATCTGATCGATCGGCTGCGCGACTCGAGTCGCGGTCACGACGATGGTCTTAAGCTTGGTCTCCTGGGCGGGGGACGGCGTCGTTTGCGGAGCGGTCTGAGTGGATTGGGATGCTGCCGGGGTTGCGGACGCCGATGGTGTAGAGAGCGGCGACGGGTCGGCGTGGCCCGGTGTACGAAACGCTCCGATGCATACGAGGACGACGCAAATGACAAGAAATGTCAGCCGATTCATGAACTCCTCCGAGTTCAGTCGGCCATCCGCGGAGGAAAAGACTTAAAAGCCCTAACCCCCACAAGAGGGATTGGGCTCCAGGCAGGTCGTCACCTGATGCCGACCCTCCCCGCGGAAGGCTGACGTCGTAATGACCCGGCCGGTCTCCTGGCTTGGGGATCATCCTTGGGCCCGCCTTCCTGCCGCAGCAGTGGCATCGTGGGCCTTTGTCCCCCCGTACAGTTGCGGGGCAGCGCCGGATTCTAACCGGCTTCCCGTACACCGGGTGCGCGCAACATTTACGCCGTGATCGCGAGGTAGTCAACCGGTCGTCGAACGCGCAGCGGCAGGAGAGTAGCCTTGTGCGTCGTGGAAGGAATCACGTTAATCACCGGCGGCGCGCGCAGCGGGAAAAGCGCATATGCTCTTAAACTCGCGGGGGAGCGCCCGGGAGTGCGACGAGCATATGTCGCAACCGGCGAGGCTTCGGATGAGGAGATGGCCGCGCGCATCGCGCGGCATAAGGCCGAGCGCCCGGCCGACTTTGCGACCATCGAAGAGCCGGTCAAGCTGACCAGCGCGTTGCAGCATCTCAGCGGCAGTGCGGAGGTGGTTCTCATCGATTCGCTGACCCTGTGGGTATCGAACCTGATGGGGGCTTATCCGGCGGAGGAAGCATTCCGGCAGGAGTGCCTGAGGCTCGCGCAGGTTCTCGCGCAGGCGCCGTTCGACAGCATCGTGGTGACTGACGAGGTCGGCAGCGGCATTGTGCCAGACAACGTGGTGGCACGCCGCTTCCGCGACCGGCTGGGTTTTACGAATCAGTGGATCGCACAGGCAGCAGGCGAAGTATTCCTGATGGTTAGCGGGTACCCGCTGAAGGTGAAATAGACGCTTCCCGGCGATCCTCTCCGAGAGCGCATTCAGACGCGGCGCAAGAAAAAGCGCTCGCAAAAAAGAGCAGCACGGGAATGCCCGCGCCCCTATGACAGGCTATTTAGGCGGCTGGTTGCGGGCCCCGAATCAGGCGGCCAGGCATTGCACCCGTCGGTTGACCGTCCTGGTAGGTTACTTCGCCGCTCACCACCGTGTGCTTGTACCCATCGACCCGCTGTACCAGCCTGCGTCCACCTGCCGGCAGATCGAAAACCATCTCAGGCGCATGCAGCCGCAACCCGTCCAGATCGACCGCATTGACGTCGGCCTTCAATCCCGGCTTCAGCGTGCCGCGATCCTTGAGTCCGTACAGCCTCGCCGTGTCCGCCGTCTGGCGCTTTACTACGAACTCGACCGGCAACCTCTCCCCGCGACTGCGATCTCGCACCCAGTGCGTGAGCAGGTAAGTCGGCATGCTCGCATCGCAGATGAGCCCACAATGTGCGCCGCCATCGCTCAACCCCAAGGTCGTGGTCGTATCGGTCATCATCTCCCGGACCGCGTCGAGGTTGTACGACGCGTAGTTGGAGAACGGCACGTACAGCATCTCGCGGCCGTTGCGCTCGAGTAGCAGGTCGTAGGTCAACTCTGCAGCGCTCTTTCCCGCGCGCTGTGCGCGCGCTGCGATGCTGGTCTCGGGTGCGGGTTCGTAGTCGGGCGGATCGCCGAGTCGGAAATACTTCGCAAAGTTAGTCACCAGGTAACGGGTCACGCGGTCCTTCGTTCCAGGCTCTTCGGCCAGAATGCGCGCTCGCACTTCCGGCTTGCGCATCTCGGCGACGCGCTCGTCGATCGGCAGATGCGCCAGCTCGCGATGATACGTAGGATGGGTGATGAACGGATGCAGCGAGCTTTGCAGGCCCATCAGCATTCCGGTTGGCCGCGGCGAAATCTGCGGGGCAAGATGCGCGCCTTCGGCATTGTATTTCTTCACGCGATCGAGCATGCGGCGCCATCCGTCCGGATTCTGATCACCTTGGCCCATCGCGAAGGTGATCGGCAGCCCGGTCTCGCGCGTCAGCTTGATCATCCATTCCATCGTGGCGTCGGGTCCCGCCATGTCCGATGCCATCTCGAATACCCCGTGTCCCGCGGCACGCAGCGCGCGTCCGATTCCGAGCAACTCCGCTTCGCTCGCAAACGTGCCCGGCACGACTTCCTTGTTCTTCGCGCGGTGCAGCATGGTGCGCGAAGTCGAGAATCCCAGCGCGCCAGCCTTGATTGCCTCGCGCACGAGAGCCGCCATCCTGGTGATGTCTTCTTCAGTCGCTTCCTCGTTATGTGCACCCCGTTCGCCCATCACGTACGCGCGTACCGCACCGTGTGGCACCTGCGCGCCCACGTCGATCACGCGCTGCATCTTCTCAATCGCGTCGAGGTATTGCGGAAAGCTCTCCCACGACCACTTGATACCCTCGGCGAGCGCGGTGCCGGGAATGTCCTCGACGCCCTCCATCAGGCCGATGAGAAATTCCTGCTTGCCGGGCTCGACCGGAGCGAAGCCGACTCCGCAATTGCCCATCACCAGGGTCGTGACGCCGTGCCATGACGATGGCGACAGATACGGGTCCCACGTGACTTGGCCATCGTAGTGAGTGTGGATGTCCACGAAGCCGGGCGTGACCAGCAGGCCCGACGCGTCGATTTCGCGGCGTCCTGCGCCGGCTTCGCCGCCAACGCTGGCGATTACGTCGCCGTCGATCGCGATATCACCAACAAACGCTGGCGCTCCGGTTCCGTCGACGATCTTGCCGTTGCGAATGACGAGGTCATGCATGGGAACGCTCCTTGCCGTCGCCGCCTTCGAGGTCGGCGCCGTACCGATCGTTCAGGCCGCACTATCGCCCATCGAGTCAGCTCAACTCAAGCCGCGGCTGACTCCTTCGAGGCTCGTGGCGTCCCGCCAGGGCACCCGCCGTCATCCTGAACGAAGTCCGTGAAGTGAGAGATCTCACCTAAGATTTCGAGACTCTGCGGTGGATCACCGCTAGGTGTTCGTGGGGGCGCCGAGATTCTTCGCTGCGCAGACTCCGCTCAGAAATGACGTAGTATGGCTCAGCGCCCAAGAGTTTCCAAAGTGGCTCGCTTCGCCGCCTCGTACTCCTGCGCCGTCCGCTCGATCAACTCCGCCGCACTCATCACGCCGGTCACGCCCGAAATCGAATGCCCTGCGCTCCACACGTCTTTCCATCTCCGCGGGCCGCTGGCGCCGGACCCATGCATCTGGTTGGCCGCTTCGATGGTCACCCGCTCCGGAAGGTTCGCCGGGTCCAAGCCGGCCGCTACAATCGAGGGCCGCAGCATGTTGGTGTCGAGACCGGTGAATGCGCGCGTGAGCATCACGTCGTCCATGCTCGATTCCACCAGCATGTGCTTGTACTCGGGCTCCGCCATGCTCTCGTGGGTCGCGATAAACTTGGTGCCCATGTAGGCGAGGTCGCAACCCAGCACTTCCGCCGTCCAAAGCACCCGACCGTCCGCTATTCCGCCCGCCATCACGATCGGACCGTCGAACATCTCGCGCACCGCGCGCGTGAACGCGAATGCGTTCATCCATCCGGTCTGGCCGCCCGCGCCGGCGGTGAGCAGGATCAGCCCGTCAACTCCGGTGGCGATCGCTTTCCGCGCGTGGCGCAAGGTTGCCACGTCGGCGAAGACCAGGCAGCCGATGTCGTGCAGCGGCCCGACCGCGACTTCCGGCGAGCCGACACTGGTGATGACCATCTCGATTTTGTGCCGCACCAGGCAGGAGAGTGCCTCGCGCACCTGCGCGTGCCGGATGATCAGATTGGGGCAGAAGGGCGCGACGATGCGCGAAGGATCCTCGGCGCGCGCGGCTTCGAGTCGAAACTTGATTTGCACCAGCCACTCATCGAGCTGCTCAAGGGTTCGGCTGTTGGCGACCGGAAAGGCCCCGATCACGCCGTTGATACAGGCCGCGACCACGAGGTCCGGGCCCGACACGCGCAGCATCGGAGCGGCTATCAGCGGCAGCCGCAGCCGTTTCGCAATCCTCGCAGGAAGTGACACGCGCCTTCCGTCAGACGAGCTTCACGAGCTGCTTGCCGACGTTCGCTCCCTTCAGCATCCCGATGAACGCGCTCGGCGCATTCTCGATTCCGTTCGCGATCGTCTCGCGATATTTGATCTTTCCTTGCCCCACCCAGTTCACGAGTTCGGCCAGCGCCCCCGGCGCGCGGTCCGCATAGTCCGACACGATAAAGCCCTGCAGCTTCACGCGATTGATGAGCAACATAACCAGGTTGTTGAGCCCGTGCATCTGGGTCGCGTTGTATTGGGAGATGAGTCCGCACAGCGGGATGCGCGCGAACGGATTCAGGCGCAGCGCGACCGCTTCCAGGATGTCGCCGCCCACGTTTTCGAAGTAAATATCGATTCCTTTCGGCGTGGCCGCCGCGAGGTCCTTCATCAGGTTGCCGGCCTTATAGTCGATGCACGCGTCGAAGCCGAGCTCATTGACGACGTGCGCGCACTTGTCCTTGCCGCCGGCGATTCCAACGGCGCGGCATCCTTTGATCTTGGCGATCTGTCCGACCACGCTTCCCACCGCTCCGGCCGCCGCAGAAACCACCACCGTCTCACCCGGCTTGGGCGCGCCGATATCGAGCAGGCCAAACCACGCCGTGAGGCCCGGCATGCCGAGCGTTCCGAGATAGGCGGAGAGCGGCGCGGCTTTACCATCGACCTTCTGCAGCTCGCGTCCGTCGGACAGGCCGTAAAGCTGCCATCCGTAGTAGCCGAGCACATGATCGCCTTTCTTCAGCGCGGGATTGTTCGACTCGACGACTTCGCCTACCGTCGCACCGACCATCACGTCGCCAATCTGCGCCGACGCCGCATACGACCTCACGTCGTTCATGCGCCCGCGCATATATGGGTCGAGCGAGAGCCACAGGTTGCGCACCAGCACCTGCCCGGCGCCCGGCTTGGGAACATCGCGGTCGACGATTTTGAAGTCGCTCTCCTTCACCCATCCCGTTGGGCGGTTGGCGAGCGTCACTTGCAAATTTTTCTCAGCCATTGCCATCTCCTCCTCAATCTTTCCGCAAAATATGGACGACGCACACCGCGCCGACGCCCACCATGTGCGCAAGCCCGACGCGCGCGTTCGGCTGCTGCCGATCGCCCGCCTCGCCGCGTAGTTGGCGCGTGAGCTCTGCGATCTGCCCGACTCCCGTCGGACCAATCGGATGACCCATCGCAAGGAGACCACCCGATGCGCTCACGGCACATTGCCCGCCAATATCCGCTGCGCCGCTTTCGATCATCCGCGCGCCTTCGCCGGGCGCGCACAGTCCCATCGCTTCCAGGTACAGCAGCTCCTCGATCGTGAATGCGTCATGCAACTCGAGCACATCCAGGTCTCGTGCGGTCATTGAAGCCTCACGATACGCTTGCGCAACCGTCTCGCCGGTCAGCTCGGCATCGAAATTCTTGGCCTCGCGATAGACCCGCTCGGTGCGGGTGACCGATGCGACCGCACGCACGGCGCGATTGCGATCGATTTCCAGCCGCGCGATCGCATCTTCCGATGCGACGATCACCGCCGCGGCACCTTCTCCGACCGGGCAACATTGCAATCGGGTCAGCGCGCCGGAGATCGCGGGACCGGCCATTACTTCTTCCAGCGTCACCTGCTTCTGCCGCTGCGCATATGGATTGCGCGCGCCGTTGCGATTGTTCTTCACGGCGACCAGCGCTATCTGCTCGGCGGTCACGTGATTGCGATTCATGTAGTCGTTGGCGAGCAGCGCGAAGTGCGTGAACGGCAGTACGCGCGCGCCGACCAGGTCGCGGATGTTGGTCTTGCCGGGCGCCCCGGCGATGGGTCCCGGCTTGTCGACGCCCACTGCCAACGCGACATCAGAGATGCCGCTGGCGACTTCGAGGCAGGCTTGCCGGAACGCGGTCGATCCCGAAGCCGACGCGTTCTCGACCTGCGCCATCGGGATTCCGGTCGCGCCGAGATGACGCAGCATCGGGCGCGATGCCGCCATGCCGATAAACGCCGTGCCGGTATATGCGGCCTCCACCTCGCTCCATTGGATCTTCGCGTCTGCGAGCGCCGCGCGCACCGCGGTCAGCCCGAGATCGACGTAGGTGGTTTCACTCAGGCGCTGATAGCGATGCAGCCCGATACCGACCACGTACACCGGTCGCAGATCGATCAGGGTTTTACTCATCGTCGATTACCTTGCCGCTTTCTCGAAACGCAGTTCCATGACCTCACGGCCCTGTTCATCGCTTCCCTGCGATACAATGGTCGCGCTCATACGAACTCCCGCCTTAAGGCCTTGGCCGGTGCGGTTGGTGAGAATCGATCGAATCGCCGGGCCGTCATCGAGCAGGATCACGCCGACCGTGAACGGCGCTTCGATGCCTTTGCCCTGGTGCAGATGCACGGTGGCGAACGAATGCAGCTTGCCACGGCCGGGCAGGGTGACTGCTTCGAGCTCCTCGGGCGGGGCGCCGCATGATTCGCATCCGTATTGCTGGGGCGGAAAAAACACATACCCGCACCTGTGGCATCGACCACCGTTGAGCGACGGCGGATTTTCCGATCCGGAGTAGAGCGCAGGTTGAGCAGGAACTGATTCAGCCATCGACCAGCACCTCGGGAAACAGCGGGAGTCTACTCGAGCATTTGCTGGTTAGTCAACAAATATGTTACAAGCCCGTTCGATGGATCGAGCAGCCACCACCGCGCGGCCCGTTCGCCGCACCCAGCGCGAACGCCGCGAAGCCTCTTATAGGCGGATGCTGGCCGCCGCCGTCAAGCTGATCGAGCGGCAGGGCAGCAGCCGCACCACGCTCGCGCAAATTGGCGAGCTCTCGGGCTACAGCTACGGTCTGGTGAGCCATCGCTTCGGATCCAAGGAAGCCCTGGTGCGTGCAGTCACGCGCGAAGCGCAGGCGAGCTTTGCGCGCCACGAAATGGCTGATGCGGATCGCCATCACGGCCTCGAAGCGGTCCTCATCCTCGTGGAACGCTACCTGCGCGCGGTGGTCGCGCGCAGTCGCAACGCGCTCTACGTGCTGATCGGAGAGGCGCTGGGGGCGATGCCGGAAATTCGCCGGGAGATTAGCGCGGCAGACGCGAATTTTCGCGCCGGGGTCCGCGAATCTATCGTCCAGGGCATCGCGCTCGGCGAGATTCGCGCTGACGCGGATGCCAATGCGCAAGCGGCAATGATTGTCGCGACTCTGCGCGGTCTCGCCATCCAGCATCTAATCGATGGGTCCGCGTTCGATCCGGATGCGTTGTGCCGCGAGCTGCGCGCCAGCCTCACGCGGAGCCTCGCCGCGGCTAATGGCAGCACGAGGAAGCGTCGCGATGCTTGACGATATTCGCGTGCTGGAGATTTCCTCGCCCGAGACCATGCTCGCGGGCAGCAACCTGGCCGCGCTCGGCGCAGATGTTATCGTAATCGAACCACCCTCCGGCGCGGCGGGCCGCAGGCTCGAGCCTTTCCTCGACGACCTTCCCGGAATTGAGCGCAGCCTCACCTGGCAGGCGATGAACCGCAACAAGCGCGCAATCACCCTCGACCTCGCCAGTATCGACGGGCAGCAATTGTTCGCGCAGCTCGCCGACAAGTGCGATGTGGCGATCGACTCGGTCGATTCGCGAAAAGGCGCTGCGCCGCTCGATGGTTTTGCGCTTCCCGAGAAGATGGTTCGGACTCGCATCAGCGCGTTCGCATCGAACGGCCCCAAGAGCGGCTATGCGGCGTCGGACCTGGTCGTGATGGCGGCCAGTGGAGCGCCGGGCGTCAGCGGCGATCGCGATCGGCCGCCCGCGTTCTTTTCCGTACCCCAAGCGATGATGGAAGCGGGCGCCGATGCAGCAATCGCGGCTCTGGCGGGATTGCTGGCGCGCGATCGCGAGGGCCGCGGACAGAACGCTCACGTGTCAGCGCGTATCGCCGCGATGATTAGCGCGATGAGCCAGATGCTCGGGCCGGGTGCGGGAAATGCTGAGCTGGGCCGCACCGGCGGCTCGATTTCGTTCGCCGGTGTTGAGATTCCGAGCATCTATGAATGCGCCGACGGTTTCGTGCTGGTCTCGGTCGCGTTCGGTCCGGTGTTCGGACAGATGACGAATCGGCTTGCGCAGTGGGCGGCAGAAGAGAAACACCTTGCGGCCGAGCTGGGTGAGGTCGCGTGGACCACGTTTATCGGCGACCTCCAGCAGAAAAAGCGCACTCCTGCCGACCTGCAGGCGCTCATCGATGGCATCAAGGCGCTCGCCCGCAGCAAGAGCAAGTATGAATTCGGGGCGGCGGCGCGCCGGCTCGGTCTGCTCGCATCGCCGGTGATGACGATGCGCGATGTCGCGGAATCTCCGCAGTATCGCGAGCGCGGATTGTTCACCAAGATTGAGATCGCGCCCGGCCGCAAAATCGACGTGCCGGCACGCTTCGTGCAGATCTCCAATTTCCAGATCGAATCGAAACGCCCGGCGCCCACGCTCTCGCAGCATACGGTGGAGCTGCTGGAGTCGGAATTGAACTTGTCGCGCCTCGAAATCCAGGCGCTGTTTGCACACCGGGTTGTATGACGAAAGCCAAGCGTGTCGCTCCGCGAAAGTCTTTCTCCGCTTTTCTGGGGAGGAGGTGCGCCCTGGCGTCGGATGAAGGGGGGGCTTGCAGAAACCAAATGAGCTCGCCACTCACCGGCATCCACGTGCTTGACCTGAGCTGGGTCATGGTCGGTCCCGCCAGCGGACGCGCGCTCGCCGACCTCGGCGCCGATGTGATCAAAGTCGAGAGCTCCAGGCGCATCGACCCGGTTCGCACTCTCGGCCCGTTCAAGGACGGCAAGACGGGCCCCGAGCGTTCGGTGAGCTATCACAATCTCAACGCCGGCAAACGCTGCATCACGCTCGATATCCGCAAGCCGCAGGGACGCGAACTTGTGCTGCGCCTGAGCGAGTGGGCCGATGTGGTGCTGGAGAGTTTCACACCCGGCGTGCTCGAGGAGTTGCAGCTCGCTTATCGAGACCTGAGCGCGCGCAATCCGAAGATCATCATGGCCTCGACTGCCATCCTCGGTCAGACCGGACCCGATGCCAAAGGAACCAGCGGTGTGGGCACAATGGGCGCGGCCATGTCCGGTGCGACCTACCAGTTCGGATGGCCAGATCGGCCGCCCAGCGGTCCCTGGGGGCCCTGGACCGACGCGGTCACTCCGCGCTTCATCGTCGCAAGCATTCTGGCGGCGCTTCATCAGCGATCGCGTACCGGAAAGGGCTGCTATCTGGATCTGGCTCAGGCCGAATGCGGAATTCAGTTCATGATGCCGGCGTACTACGAGTTTGTTGCCAATGGGCGCCTTCCGGAACGCCGTGGCTCGGCAGGATCACCGCTGGCGGCGCCGCAGGGCCTATATCCCTGTGCGGGCAAGGATCGATGGGTTGCGATCGACGCGGTGTCGCAGGACAGATGGACCGCACTGCGCAGTCTGATCGGCGGTGCGCTTGGCGACCCTCGCTTCGACACGATTGTTGGACGGCTCCGTAGTCGCGACGATCTCGATCGCGCCATCGCAGAGTGGACCCATACGCGCGAGAGCGATGCGGTCGAGGCCGAGCTGCAAGCTGCGCGAATCCCCGCGCATGTCGTCAGTCGCGGCCTCGATCTCGCGCGCGACTCCGACCTGCGTCATGTCGGGCATTTCGTGAAGATCGATGATCCGGTCATCGGCGAGGTGGAAATCGAAGGTGCGCGCGCGGCTTTCGATCGCACTCCGGCTGCGCCGACTCGCCGCGGCCCGCGCATCGGCGAACACACCCACGAAATCCTCCGCGAGGTCTGCGGCATCTCCGAGCAGGAAATCGCGCGCTTGACGGCAGACGGAATTCTCCAATGAAGGTTTGAAGGAGCCCAAGCATGAGCACCAACATTCTCGACCTCAAAGGTCACATCGGACTGGTCACCGGCGCGGGACAAGGCGTCGGTCGCGCGGTCGCGCTGCACTTCGCCAATAACGGCGCGGGCGGGGTCGTGGTCAACGATTTCGTGCTGGCCCGCGCCGAGGCGGTCGTTGTCGAAGTCGAGCGCGCCGGATGCGCCGCGCTGGCGGTGCAATCCGATGTCACCGACTTCGCATCCGTGGGCGCGATGTTCGACCAGGCGCGCAGCAAATTCGGAAGCGTTGACCTCCTGGTCAACAACGCCGGCAACGCCGGCGCCGATCCACGCGCCGTCTCGCGCAAGCCGTTCTGGGAGCAGGAGCCCAAGGACTGGCAAGCTTTCTTGGGCACCAACCTGTTCGGGGTGCTGAACTGCGTGCGGCACGCGGTGCCAGGAATGATCCAGAAGAATTACGGCAAGCTCGTCACGGTGATTTCTGACGCGGGCCGGGTGGGTGAGCCGAATCTCGAAATCTACTCTGGGGCGAAGGCGGGAGCAGCGGGCTTCATGCGCGCGATGGCCAAGGCGCTGGGGCGCTTCTCGATTACCTCGAACTGCGTGGCCCTGGGCGCGACCCGCACGCCTGCGATCGCCGCGGCGACCTCCAATGAAGAATTCGCCAAGCGAATGCTCAGGTCGTACACGATTCGCCGCTTCGGTGAACCCGAGGATGCCGCGAACATGATCCTGTTCCTGGCGTCGGACGCATCGAGCTGGATGACGGGACAGACGGTGCCGGTCAACGGCGGCTACTCTTTCGCCATGTAGAGGAAACAGCATGAACTACGAAACCATCATTCTCGAACCCAAGGACGGCATCGGATACCTGACCCTCAACCGTCCCGAACGCGCTAACACGATCAGCCTTCAGCTCATGATCGATGTGGTTAACGCGATGGAAGAGATCGACAAGGACCCCGAGTATCGGGTCGTGATCCTCACCGGCGCCGGTGGCAAGCATTTCTGCGGCGGCGCAGACCTGCGCGATTTTGCGGAACGCGCCCGCCAGCGCGGCGCGAGTGGCGGGCAGCCGGGTGCAGGCGGGGGAGACTTCGTCTCGCCGCGCCGCGACCTGTTCACGGCGCTCGAGGAATCGCGTGTTCCAGTCATCGCCGCGATCAACGGTGCCGCGATGGGGGGAGGATGCGAGATCGCGCTGGCCTGCGATATCCGCATCCTCGCCGACACTGCGACCATAGGTCTTCCCGAAATTCGTTTCGGCGCATTGCCCGCTGGTGGCGGCACCCAGCGTCTGCCCCGCCTGGTCGGTGCGGGAATCGCCAAGGAGATGATTTTCAGCGGTCTTCCATGGACGCCGGAGCAGGCGTATCGCGTTGGGTTGGTGAATCGCGTCGTGCCGGCCGCGGACCTGATGAAGTCGTGCGAGGAAATCGCCCGCGTCTACATCGAGCGCGCCGCCTACGCGCTCAAGACAGCGAAGGCGCTCATCAATAGGGGCCTGGACCTGACCTTGAAGGACGGCCTCGCGCTAGAGCGCAAGATGATTGCCGAGATGGCCACGCCCGAAGAGCGGCGCAAGGCCCAGGATGCCGCGGCGGCCACGCAGAAGACCTACGCCCGCATCTTTAGTAAGACCTAAGTGTCATCCTAAGGAGTGAGCAACGCGAAGGAGCGAAGCGTCTCGGACCGCTACGCGTATGCGAAGCCAGCACCGGTCCCCCGCTCCCCAAGCGCCCTGTGGAAGTTGCCATCGTGCTTGCAGACAAGGTACTCAGAACCCACCCGAGCAAAACAGATCTGCTCGAAGGAGAACTATCGTGAGCTGGGATTTTGAAACCGAACCGGAATATCAAAAGGAGCTGGATTGGGTCCAACAATTCGTGCGCGAGGAAGTCGAGCCGCTCGACTATGTCCTCGGCCATCCTTATGACGTACGCGACCCCAAGCGCAATGCGCTCGTGCGCCCGCTCCAGGCCGAAGTAAAGAAACACAAACTGTGGGCATGCCACTTGGGCCCCGAACTGGGTGGCCAGGGCTACGGCCAGATCAAGCTGGCCCTGATGAATGAAATTCTCGGCGGCTCGCGCTTCGCGCCGATCGTCTTCGGATGCCAGGCGCCCGATTCCGGCAACGCTGAGATTCTTGCGCACTACGGAACCCCCGATCAGAAGAAACGCTTCCTAGCCCCGCTCCTGAACAATGAAATCGTGTCTGCGTTCTCGATGACCGAGCCGCAGGGCGGAGCGGACCCCAAGGTCTTCACCACCAAGGCGGAACTCAAAGGCGACCAGTGGGTCATCAATGGCCAGAAGTGGTTTTCATCGAATGCCCACCTGGCCTCGTTCCTGATCGTGATGGCGGTGACCGACCCCACGGCCTCGCCGTACCAGCGCATGTCGATGTTCATCGTGCCGACCGACACACCGGGGGTGAATATCCTGCGCAACCTCGCCGTGGGTATGCACGAGCGCGAGGGCAGCCACGCCTTCATCCGCTACGAAGACGTGCATGTCCCGAAGGACCACATGCTCGGACCCCGTGGCGGCGCATTCGTCGTTGCGCAGACCCGACTGGGCGGCGGGCGGATTCATCATGCGATGCGGACCATCGGGCAGGTGCGGCGCGCGTTCGACATGATGTGTGAGCGGGTGCTGTCGCGCACCACTCAGGGTTCGCTGCTGGCGGACAAACAGATGGTACAGGAGAAGATCGCCGACTCGTGGATGGAGATCGAGCAGTTTCGACTGCTGGTATTGCGCACCGCGTGGAAGATCGATCGCTATAAGGACTACCTGAAGGTGCGCAAAGATATCGCGGCGGTCAAGGCACTGATGCCGAAGGTATTCCACGACGTGGCGGCGCGCGCGCTTCACCTGCATGGATCACTGGGCGCGACCAGCGAAATGCCGTTCGTGGAACAGGTGATCCAGAGTTTTCACATGGGCTTGGCCGATGGCCCAACCGAGGTTCACAAAATCACGGTTGCCCGGCAGGTGCTGCGCGAGTATCAGGCCACGACCGATCTTTTTCCGACCCAGCACATCCCCAAGCTGCGCGAGGCGGCGATCCGCAAGTACGCGGGTCGCATCGAGCGCGAGGTGTCGATGCAATCATGACGGCGCCCATCCAGTACGACTATTCCGGCCAGGTGGTGTGTATTACCGGCGGGAGCCGCGGCCTTGGTCACGCCATGGCGCTGGGCTTCGCGGCAGCCGGAGCGAATCTCGCGATTGCGAGCCGCAAGATCGAATCGTGCGAAGCGACGGTCAAAGAAATCCGTGCGCTGGGCCGCGACGGTTCGGCGCACGCAATTCACGTTGGCAAGTGGGACGATTGCAACCGGCTTTACGATGAAGTCTACGCGAAGTGGGGCCGCTGCGATGTGCTGATCAATAACGCCGGCCTGTCGCCATTGTACTCCTCGTTGGTCGAGCACACCGAGGACCTCTTCGACAAGGTGATCGCGGTCAATCTGAAGGGACCGTTTCGGCTGGCGGCGCTGTTTGGGTCGAAGATGAAGGCCGGCGCCGGCGGCGCGATTATCAATGTCTCGTCGGTCTCTTCGATTCGACCCTCTGCGACCACGGCGCCATACTCGGCGGCCAAGGCGGGGCTGAACGCGATTACGGCTGCCTTTGCGAATGAGTACGGGCCGAAGGTCCGCGTCAACTGCATCATGGCGGGCCCGTTTCATACCGATATCAGCAAGGGGTGGTCGCGCACCGAAGAGTTCACCCAACGGGCCGCGAGGAATTACGCAAGCGGACGGGCTGGCGAGCCGGAGGAAATCGTGGGCGCGGCCCTGTACCTTGGCAGTCCAGCAGCCAGCTTCACAACCGGAGCGGTGCTGACCGTCGACGGCGGGCAAGCGAATCCCAGAGTGGCGTAGGAGGATGAAGCTGGGCGGGCGCGCCGCAACCCCCACGACCCAGGTGTCGCTGACCGGGTCCAGGGAATCCCGCCGCAGTCAAGCCGCGCGCGCGAGAAGGACTCGGCGGCAACGCCAACCGGCAGGAGCAACCGACAGACCGCACCTGGCGGGAGCTCCACGCTCTTGGAGGCAATCATGGCGTATCTCAATCGCGACGGAGTCAAAATCTACTACGAAGAGTGGGGCAGCGGCCCTGCCGTGCTGCTGTCGCACGGGTACAGCGCAAGCGCCCGGATGTGGCAGGGGCAGTTGGAGGCTCTGTCCGATCGCTATCATTTGATCGCTTTTGACATGCGCGGCCACGACCGCTCCGATTCGCCCGATGATCCGGCCCGGTATTCACACGAACTCACCATTGGCGACATGAGCGCGGTGCTCGAGCAGTGTGCGGCGAGCGGTCATCAGTGGATTGTCGTTGGGCGGTTTCATGTCACTGGCGTTCCACCTCGTCCATCCGGACCGAACCATCGCGCTGATGCTATTTGACACCGGGCCCGGCTACAAAAAGGACGGTTCGCGCGAGGAGTGGAACAAGATGGCGAGGGCGCGCGCCGCACAACTCGAAATGGACGGGCTCGACACTGCGCAGGCGAGTGCCGAGGTGCGCGTCGCGCGTCACCGCAGCGCGAAGGGCCTGGCGCTCGCGGCGCGGGGAATGCTGACACAGAAGGACGGTAAGGTCATCGAGTCATTAGCGGAAATCCGGGTGCCCACGTTGGTGCTTGCGGGTGCAGAAGACAAGATGTTCATCCCGTCCGCCGAGTACATGGGGGCCAAGATTCCTGGCGCTGACAAGTTAATCCTGGCGAACGCGGGTCACGCCGCGAATATCGACCAGCCGGCCGCTTTCAATGCGGCGGTGCGGAAGTTCCTGGATCGAGTGACCAGCGGATAGTTGCGGTCCGTCCGCCGCATCGAGGGCGCTGTGGAATTCCGCGGAGATCGAGGCGCGCGCACTACACTGCCGCTTTGGGTGTTCTGCCCGGTTTGGCCGGGAGTTCACACCGGCCAGGTCGCCTTGGTCCAGGACATTTCCCAGAACAGATATTCGAAACGGCTGCTGGTCAGGAATAGATCCGACAGCCAAGCCGTCTCGGGTGGCGGTATCCCGTCGGCGAGTCGATCGAGCAGCTGCACCAGTCGCTTCGCGCCCTCCACGAATTCAGGTGAGGTGTAGGTTTTGATCCATTCGCGGTAGAAGGAATTGTTCCCGCCGCCACCCTCGTGCTCCAGCGCGCGGGCGATCTCCACGTAGCCGAGCTGGCAGGGCAGCACGGCGGCCACGATCTCGACGATCGAGCCACTGTATGCGGTGCTTAAAAGGTGGCGCGTATATCCGTGAGTTACCGGCGCCGCGCGAGCGCCAGTGAGAGCCGAGTCCGCGATGCCCAGACGCTTGCAGTAGTCGCGGTGTAACTGCATTTCGGTCTGCAGGGTGTCATTGAGCAGGCCCGAAAATAGCCCCATGACGCCAAGGTCGCGCGCTTTCGCGGAGGCCAGCGCGAACACGCGACAATACTCGACCAGAAAGAGGTAATCCTGTTCCAAGTAGAAGCCAAAGCGATCTACCGGCAGGGTGCCGTCGCCGAGCCCGCGCACGAACGGGTGGGCAAGCTCGCGCTTCCAGATTTCCGCGGCGTCGGAGCGCAGGATGCTACTCAATGAGTCCATCACAGCCGATCAGGTCTTGTCAGAGGCGAGGTGATTGAGGAGTCGCGCGCCGCGTCCCAGCTCGGGAGATTGCGCGATGGCGCGGGTGACGAAGTGCTTGGCGGCGCCAATCGCGTCGGCAAGCGGGTCGCCCAGCGCGAGCCGCGCCGCAATGGCCGCGGACAAGGTACATCCGGCTCCGTGTGCCCGGGCGCCGCGGCGGGGCATGCTGTATTCGTGGATTTCGTGGCCGTCGAAGAAGACATCGAGCGCGTCGCCTTTAAGCGCACCGCCGGTAACGAGCGCGGCCCGCGCGCCGATGTGAACCAGTTCGCGCGCGGCCCTTCGCATCGCGTCACGCCCGGTGATCTCCTCGCGTCCCAGCAGGATCTCGGTCTCGCGCAGATTGGGCGTGACCAGTAGCGCGAGCGGAAACATGTGCTCGCGCAGTGCCGCGACCGCGCCCGGAGTAAGCAGCAAATCGCCGCTTGCCGCGACCATCACCGGGTCGACCACCAGGTTGGGAATCGAGCGTTCGCGTACCGCCGCCGCCACCACTTCGATGATCTCGGTACGGGAGAGCATTCCGCTCTTGGCCGCCGCCACCGGCAGATCGTCCATCACCGCCTGGATTTGCGCGCTCACGAACTGCGCATCCAGATCGGCGACTGAACGTACTCCCAGCGTGTTTTGTGCGGTGAGCGCGGTGATCGCGGTCGCACCGAACACGCCGAGCGCAGAAAAGGTCTTGAGATCGGCCTGGATGCCGGCGCCGCCGGAGGAATCCGAACCGGCGATACTGAGCACCACTTTGAGCATCGCAGTTGAGATTAAATCATCACGGGAGCGAGGTCACCAAGCGGGGAGCGGTACCGTTAAGGCCTTGACGTCACTTACTATCAGATGATAATAATTCTCATCTAGGTATTGGAACTACGCTTGCTCAGCGAGAGACGCCGCGCCGGATATGCGGTGCTGCGGCTGGCCGAATTCGCGCGACGCTGTCGCGGCGCCAGGCGCGCAGCAACATTGAGTCGATGCTTCCCCTGGTCCGGCAAGGCGACCAGGTGGCCGCCATCAATCCCACCTGCTCGCTGACCATGCGCAAGGAGTACCCTGCCTTGCTGGCCGGTGCTGAAGCGAAGGAGTTCGCGGCGGCCGTGGTGGATCCGCAATAGGTGCTCTGGCAGTTGAAGTCGGCAAATCTTTTTCGCCTCGATTTCCGTACTACCCCGGGCAAAATTGCCTATCACGTGCCCTGTCATCTAAAAGCGCAAGCGATTGGATTTCGATCACGTGACCTGATGCGGACTATTCCGGGCGCCGCAATCACGACCGTCGATGCCTGCACCGACCACGACGGCACCTGGGCGATGAAGAAAGAGTATTTCGAGCTCTCGCTCCGAACCGGGAAAAGGCGTTCGCCGTCTGCGCGATGCCGACGCCCGCATGATCGATTGCCCGCTGGCGACGCTGCAGATTCTGCAGGCCACCGGCATTCGCCCGCTGCATCCCCTCGAGATCCTCGCACGCGCGTATGACGACACCGGGTTCCCGGACCCGGTGCCGCCTCCGCGACCGGAGCAATCAACATGAAGCCGATCACCGCAAGCGAGATCCTGGCGCCGGCCGACTATGAAAGAGTGCGCGGGCGGCTGCGCGCGCTGTTCATTCACGAGAAGGACCGTCGACGCCTGGCGGTCGGATCGCATTTGACCCTGCTGTTCGAGAACGGACAGACCGTCTGGTACCAGACTCAGGAGATGATTCGTACCGAGAAGCTTGTTACCGCAGACGCCATCGCGCACGAAATCGAAACCTACAACGAGCTGCTCCTGGGCCCCGGCGAACTGGCGGCCACCATGCTCATCGAATATCCAGAGCCAGGGCAACGCGACGCCGCGCTGCGGCGTCTGCTCGGACTCGAAAATCATCTCTGGATCTCGATGGGCGAAAAACGTGAGCGCGCGGTCTTCGATACGCGCCAGATGACCATCGACCGCATTAGCTCGGTGCAATTCGTGCGGTTTCCAGTCGGATCAATCGATCGCGGTCGATTGCTAGCGTTCGCCGAGGGCGGCAAACTCGCGATTGAAGTGGATCATCCAAGCCTCGCAGCACGTGCGCCCATACTCGGCAATCTAGCCCGTGCCCTCGCCGAAGACCTCGCGGGCTGACGCGGATTTAAACCGGTTCCGACCCCGCAGAAGGAAGACCCGCTGGTCGCGGATTAATTGCGCGCTCAGGTGTTTTTCTCGCCGATGATGCGCCCACGGTCCTTGCTGCTGAGACGGCCCGTTTGCAAGGCTGGGGTTGCCTTCGCTGACTTGGGTCCGCCGTTTCCGTCAGCAAGGTTTGTGCACCAACTAGCAAAGAAGCCTCGGAGGATAACCTCCGAGGCTTCTTCTGAACGACCACTCTTCTGCGCTTTAGAGCGGGGCGACCCCAATAGGAATGGTCAGCCTTGTCTTGGGGCCCCTGAGTACCAAGGTTCCCCTCATATTTACTACTCCGATGCTATTGACGTTAGAGAACAACAATATTGAGCCACGCAGGCTGTTAGCCACGTACAGATCATCAGTCCCAGCGGCTAACCCTTTCGGGCTCAGCGCGATACCCATAGGAGACGTCAGGTTCGTCCTCTTGCCCCGGATTTCAGTGAGAACCGCACCGGCCGGGCTGAACTCGAAAATCGCGTTCGCGACAAGGTCCGAAACAAAGATGTTTCCGGCGGGATCTACTGCCACTCCATTGGCTGACTTAAGGATACCCAAGCCGACCAGGTTGGTGGGAGCGAAGCAACCTGTGGAGGCGGGGTTCGCGGTGTTAGCCAAAGAGTATTCGGTCACGTAGGCGGGGATGCCCATGGCGGGATTGCCGGAGTTCGCAACCAACACGTCGCCTGCGGCGTCGGTTGCAACGCCGGCCGGCAGAAGAAGGGCGGTGTCGGTGAGGCCCAAGCCCTTGCAAACGAGCGTATTATGAATGGTTCCCAGAATGTTGCCCGTCCAGCTTGAGGTGCCGGCGTTGGCGGGGAACAGGATCACGCTACCCACGTTGGCGGGTTTCGGGTCACCGAGGAAGTTGGCCACGTAGAAACTCTCAGACAGCGCCATGAGGGGCTTCTTTGGGACGAAAGCTATACCTTGGGCTAGCGAGAGATCGAGCGTTGGACTCGCGGGCGGCGTCTTGGGCGAGATGAAAAGGACTGGTCCGGACGCCCCGGTCGCGTTGGGCGCAAATTCCAGGACTTCGCCTATACCACTGGTTACGGCGAGTGCGCCCTCGGGAGTAGTCGTTATCGATGTGGCGCCAGTGAGCGCGGAGCTAGTGATATTCCCGGTAGGAACCTTATTTTGTCCTCCGCCGGCCGTGTCAACCGCGATGTTGCAAAAGAAGCAGAGGCCACCAAGACCCGTGACTGTGCCACCGAAATTCAATACAGCCAGCTCATCAATAGGTCCCGCGTAGCCGACTCCGACGACTGCCAGCGAAGCCACGATTAGTGCGCTCGCTATCGTCATTAACGTGCGCCGGGCGCGTGCGACCATTAGCGCGGCTCTGTGCACTAATGAGAACCAATCTCTGACCTGAGTCATCGTATGCATCCTTCCCTGAGTCATGTTGTAACCCCCGCTGAGTCAGCAGGCACGTACCCTGTGACTCAACCTGTCGTCCTCCGCGTTTTTTGGCCGACCAATCCCCAAGAAAGCCGGCGCAAGAAGATCCTCCCGTGACCTAAAAGGAAGGCCTCCCAGACGCGCGTTTCGGTTCGCTTACCTACACTGATCCAGAAACAAATTCAAGCAGGCCGTAATGCCTGCGTAATTTGCCGATGGACACTAGCAGA
>DASXMJ010000206.1 GCA_036495685.1 Candidatus Binataceae bacterium
GATGTCACTTCCTGTGGGGAGCGAGTTTGAGCAGGGTACAACGATGAGCAAAAGCAACCTCCACTTCATAGTCGCGCGTGCAATTTTGGTTTACGCAATTTTAAGCCTCTGTTGTCGGTCGGTCGGGCTAGGCGAGGAGACTGACCCATCGACGGCTCAAGTCAGACCGCGGCATGTTTTCATTGTCGTCCTCGAGAATCAGGGTTTTGAAACAACTTTCGGCAAAAACTCACCTGCACCCTATCTTTCTCGAGAACTCGCTCCAAAGGGTGTGCTCTTAAGGCGGTACTACGGCATTGGTCACTTTAGCCTTGACAATTACATCGCGATGGTCAGTGGCCAGGGGCCGAACCCTTATACTCAGAACGACTGCTTGACCTACTACGATTTCCGCACGTTGGTGAATGAGCTCGACCGAAATGGTCAGGCGCTGGGTGCCGGGTGCGTTTATCCAGAGGCCGTTCGAACAATCGCAAACCAGCTCGACGACAAGCGCTTGACCTGGAAGGGATATATGGAAGATATGGGCGTGAGCTGTGAGCACCCAGCCCTCGGACGGTTCGATAGCCACATCTATGCGAGCAAAGAGTCACAGTACGCAACGCGACATGACCCGTTTGTCTACTTTCACTCGATAATCGATCATCCCACGTGCGTGGAACACGTTGTGCCCCTTACGCAACTTGACCACGATTTGCAGACAGTCGCGCAGACACCAAACCTTGCGTTCATCACGCCGAATTTGTGTCACGATGGCCATGATAGGGCGTCCGATATCTGCGAAGGGGGGCACCTCATATCGGCCGATCGCTTTTTACGTCCGCTGGTAAGCAAAATTCTAGCTTCAGCCGCCTACCAGCGAGACGGGATGTTGATAATTACGTTTGACGAGGCAGATATCGATATCAAGGGTGGCAAGGTTGTCGCACAACAAACGGACGCGACCTCATGCTGCAATGAACCCGTAGGCCCGAACACCGTAGCACCCGGCCAAACCGGGCCTGGGGGCGGTCGAACTGGTACATTGATAATTTCCAAGTACGTAAGGCCAGGCTGCGATGACGACCCTTACAATCACTACGCGCTCTTGCGCAGCCTCGAAGATCTCTTCGGACTCGACCACCTCGGATTCGCTGCACAGGCGGAGCTGAAGCCCTTCGGGAATGACGTGTATCGCGAGAGCCGACCCTGCCGTGATGAGGAGCGAAATTGATCTTCCGATAAACACCTGAAGTTGTCTCTACGATTCGCTTTGGGCTTCCAGGCCGCGAATCAGCAGGTCGAGAGACTTTGCGAATTCCCTCATCTGTTCAGGGCGCAACGCTCTTTCGAACAGGGCCCGATTGCTGCGCGCCAGCTCGGGATACAGCTTGCGGAGAAGCTCAATGCCCTTGGCGCTCAATCGCACCTGAACGCTACGGCGGTCGTCGCGCGAGGGCATGCGCTTGACTAGGCCGCGGGCTTCGAGTCGATCGAGGATGCCGGTGATGCCGCCCTTGGTGATCAGGGTTTTCTCGGCTATTTCCGAGCAGGTGACGCTGGAGTCCACCGCATCGGCGAGGACCGTAAGAACGTCCATCTGCGCGAGCGACAGGTGATATGCATGAATCGCCCGCTCAGGATGATTCGAGAAAAGGAAAGACGCCTTGAGCAACGCCCGCGAGAGGTCGAGGAACGGTTGATCGGCCGGCGCGGTGACTTGCGATCTCAGAGAATCTTTCTCGGCCGGGATGGACGGCTTTGAGGGCATGAGAACCTTCCGTACGATGGTCATGGAAACAATTGATTTATCTCTAAACGAAATAAAGGAACGCGCCGAGCGGGGCAACCCCGCATTTCGCGCCGGGATTCACATCGGGCGATGGCTCAGATACGCAGGGCCGGCGTGGGGATTCGGAAGGTCGGACAATCCGGTGCGCGGCGGTGAGTCCGCCGCGTGCACCGGATGGGTAAGACCAGACGATCAGTGGCTTTGTTCGAGGCGCATTGGGGTGAAAAACGTCCTGTCTACTGCGCCTGAATTAATGTACCAGCCTTCGCTGCCGCTCTGTGGTGGGGAATACAGGGTAGTAGAGAAGCCGGTAGTCAGATCTTCGTCGACCTGGGCGGTTTCAAACATCCGCTTGTACGGCCAGATCGCTACTCGGGCGTTCGGCGTGGCTCGATCGCTATAGGCATGAAAGTTTGCGATCGTCTTCCACAACTGCCCGTTGGGGCCGTATAGGTCCGAGGCGGTGATGAACCATCCTTCAGAGTCGATGTACAAAACACGTCGCGGAACGATCGTGCTCCCACCGAGGAAGGGCCGATTCTTGGCGGTGGCCTCGATCACATAAAGACGACGCATCTGCCAGTTCTCGGGACACACGGTCCGGCCGCCGTCCTGGGCGCACGGAATTGCCGGCGAGTTGGCATTCACGCTTGCCAGCATCGAACGCTCGCCCATCAATCGGTAGTTGTAGTCGGCGGGTTTTCCCGCGAATCCAAAAGCCGAGTCGGGATCGAGGGTCGACGCATACGTCGTCGCGCCGCCAGCCCCGGACTTCGAGCCGGCACTACTTATTGCTGCGACCCCGAACGAATCGGACAATTCACTGGCCGGCAGACGCCGGAGCCGCCGGCTTTCAGCGCTGTATTCCCACGCGTTGTCCTCAACGCCCGGCAGGACGGAACCTTCGCGCACTATTCCAGCGCCCCGCATCTCCGAGGGCTCGAGGATCGGGAAAGCGCCGAACCGGTAGGCGAGACCGGTCTGATAGATGTCCTTGTCAATCGGTGTCGGCTCCACCTCGGTGCGGCCGATGCTCTTGTAAAAGCCAAAGTGACCGAAGCTCATTACTTCGACTGGTTCCGATTGGCCTGGCCGATGGCTCACCGCCTCGATGCCGGGCGCGTCGAGATCATCCGTGTTAAGCGGGCGAAACTCGAAGTTCCAGATGATCTTGGTCGCGGCTTGCGGATCGTTCACATCGACGAGCGGAAACGGCTGTCCAGCCTTGTAGTTGATGAGATTTCCGCCGGGCGTGAGCACAACCTGGGGCGAGTATTGTTCGGTGGCCGCCTTGTAAGGCGGAGGCCACTCAAGATGAGAGCTCGGAACAATTTTCATGACCATGCCCTGCCGGACGAGCTGGTAATTTCCGGGGCTCACCAAATTCGCGACTTTCGCTGAATTGCTCGGGGTAATGACGTCGCCGGGCTTTACCAGGGCGTCGGCGGCTGGGGCGAGGAAAAAGACCGCGGCTAGCGCGATCATAAAAACTGTTGGCGAACGAGATGCTCTCATAACGCACACTCCTTTGCGCGGCTCTCGCCGAAATATCGGGGAAGGCCGTCGCGGGTGGGAAGTCAATTCCTGCACCATCATTAGGAGGGCTTGCGATAGTCATGCCATAAATAATTTACTTCTAAATTAAATGATTTGAGCCCACCACAGCATCACTTTTAAGAAATTTTGCGAACCTTTTCGCATTCGGCGAATTTCGCCGGAATCCGGGTGCTGAGGCGATAAACCTCGCCGGGATTGTCCTAAGATTTTTGGAGGTGCGTGCGGACGCGACCCTCAGAGCCCGCTATGAAGGGACTTCAAGCGAACTAGTCGGCCAAACAGGGCGGCCGTCAGGCAGCAAGGCATCCGCAGCGATGATGTACGCCTCTCATTTCAAAAACTCACCATGGACTAAGTTTTAGGGCGTCAGAACTGCTTTGCCGAGGAAGCGGCGCTCCATCAAGCCGGCCGCGATCTCTGCGATCCGCGTCCACGGCGCCGTTACCTCTACGGGCGGAGACAATTTGCCTTCGGCCGTTAACGCCAACAAACGTTCCAGTCCGGCAGAAGGCGTTTCGTGTTGGAACTCATTACGCAGGGCGAGGCCATATAGAGTGGTGGCGCCGGTCCGATAAAATGTTGCCGCGTCAAACGTGACCTCTGTCGCCTGGGAAACACCGAACAATACGCAGGTCCCGCCCGGCGCCAGCATCCCAAGTGCAGCGCCGAGTGACGGGCCTCCGACCGATTCCAAGATCAGATGGAAGGGGCCCATCGGCTTCGCCGCGGACAAATCCGGTCCAACCGCAACCCGTTCGGCCCCCATTTTTCTCACGAACGTTTCTTGTCGACCGTCGCGTATCGCGGCTACAACCTCCGCACCCAGATGGCGAGCAAGCTGACAAGCGAGGCTGCCGACGCCCCCACTTGCGCCATTGACCAGCACTCGTTTGCCACGAAGCTGTCCGCCCTTTCTCAGCGCGTGCCAGGCCGTTAGACCCGCGACCGGCAAAGTCGCCGCCTGCTCAAAGCTGACGCCTGGCGGAAGCGCCGCGAGCATGATGTTCGGCACCGCGCTGAACTCAGCCCAGCCGGCGCCGGAATCGAGCGCGACGACTCGGGTGGCGGCCGGCGGCGACCCGCCATCAGTCGCGGCACGCTCGATGGTGCCGGCGATGTCCCATCCGAGACGGGTGCCGTCACTCGGCGCGGCGAGGGCGTTGCGCACTTCGCCGCGATTGAGCGAGAAGGCCGCCACTCGGATCAAAGGAACGCCCGGTCCAGGCTCCGGGCGCGGGACTGTTCGCAGCACAAACTTCCCATTCGCCGAAGGATCGAGCACGACCGCGCGCATCACTGACGTTTCAGAAACATTCGCAGCCATGGCTTCTCTCCGTGTCGTTACTGGGATGGGCGTTCAAAGCGATATCCATCAACTGTTCACTGAACAGTTAACTGCGATTATTTAGCCGGAATGGATTGGCGATGCAAGCCTTCGAGCAGCGCGCTCACCATCGTAGCGACCAGGGCGCGGTTTTCAGAGATCAGGTATCCTGGGCGCGCGATCATTAGCGACACGAGACCGTGCGCGGCGGCCCACACAGCCTGCGTGACTAACGTAGCGTCGCGCTGGCGCAAACGTCCGGTTTCGATCATCCGTGCGATCTGTTCGCGGAACAGCAGGAACAGTTGCACGCCGATTCCCTGCCGCTCAAAGGCCCCTGCGAGGTCTTTGCGTCGCACGAACTTCGGCGCCGACCGCCCGACCATAAAGGTGATCAGGTACTCGTCGGGATGCTCGACGCCGAATTGCACGTAAGCCTCAATCAGACGCCGAAGAAGGTCAGGTGAATCGTCGCGCTTCGCGGCGATCTCGCGAAAACGTTCCACCAGACCGGCAAAGGTGGCGCGGCAGACCGCCTCGAGCAGTTCGTCCTTGCTCTTGAAATAAACGTACAGTCCGGTCTGGGAGAGGCCCACCCGTTCGGCGAGCTTCCGCGTGGTGAAATTCTCGTAGCCATGTTTCAGAAAGAGCCGTTTCGCGGCCGCGATTATCTCGTGGTGCCGTTCGTGGCCCATCCCTCTTGGTTTACGGGTGCGCCTGGAACGGCCCATCGCTTTTTGGAGAGCAGGCTTCAGCGTGACAGCATGCTTCATGACGTTTCAAATGAATCATTCTCCGAGCGCGAAAACCATAGCGTCGGGCGTCTGCTGCAGCCAGGATGCTGGCCTTGCTTGACTCGTGTCTGGCGATCACATAGATACTCATCGAACACTGTTCGCTGAACATATATGGGCCCGAAAGCCTTCATGCACATTCTGCTAAACGACCCGGCTTCATCACGCTTCTCCGGTCGCAAGCCTCGACCAGACTCGGAGCTCTTACGGCAAATTGCTTGGTTGCTCGTAGTCCAGAAGAAGCAGCGATCGAAACTCGGTCGATTTCTGCGGCCATCCACCAAGCCAGGAGAGTTAGATCATGAAAGGTCTAGAGGCAGCGCTCATTAGCGCCATGCTCGTGGTCGCGATCGGCCCAACAGCGCGGTGCGCCTCATCACCGATCGAGGTGAACGCATTCGCCGACGCAAGCTACATCTACATCGCGACCATCCGCAAGGACGGCAGCCAAAGCCGCGCGGTGCCGGTATGGTTCGTGACGACCCCCCAGGGTCAGATTCTCATCGATACCAACACTGACAGCTGGAAGGCGAGGCGGGTCCGCCGAGGCAGTCCGGTAATCGTCTGGATGGGGTCTCGAACAGGGCCGGCCTTTATCGGTAAGGCTGAATTCGAGACAGAGAGCTCGGTGCAGGATCAGATGATCGAGCGGATTCCGCGGAAATACCTTCTCGCCAGGCTTGGCTTGTTTGGCCCCAAGCGCGCAAACTTTGACTCGGGCAAGATCGTGACGATTCGAATTACACCCGAACGCGGTCTACCTGCTGGATTCAAATCACAACCCGGCGCTCCTGCGCCGGCCGTGCTGTGAGCGTTTACAAAACGAGAGGAGTCTACTGGTACGAACATACTTTCGCAGTCTTGCGAATACGTGAGAGTGCAAGGCCAAAGGAGACCGCAGTTCAAAATCGCGGCGGACCCTGAGTCGGAAGCGGCACAGAACGCGCTCCTCAATTAATTGGAAAGTGCTTGTGGTAGTTGTTCGTGGGGCGATGAGCTCGCAATGCGCCTTGGTTCCGGTTACAAGGTGAAGAAGCGCTTAGCCGGGCGCGAAGGTGTTCAGATGCCGCTCAAGCTCAAGCAGACCGTCAAGCAGATGCTGGCCGAGGCCAACACAGAAATCGAAACTATCAGCGCCGAGGATGCGATTAAACTTAAGGACGATCCCAGCATCGTGTTCGTTGACATCCGCGATATTCGTGAGCTCTCCCGCGACGGGCGGATCCCGAGTGCGGTGCACGCGCCGCGCGGGATGCTCGAATTCTGGGTCGATCCGGAAAGTCCCTATCACAGGGAAATCTTCGCCTCGGGCAAGAAGTTTCTCTTCTTCTGAGCGGGTGGTGGACGGTCTGCGCTGGCAGCGCAGACTCTACAGCGCATGGGCCTGGAGCCGGTCTGTCACATGGGCGGAGGATTCAACGCTTGGAAGGCGGCCGGCGGTCCGGTCGAACCCGGCAAGCCGCCCTCGTCCAGTTAGCTCTTGTCTTTCGATCCGGACGACACCGCGAGCCCTGCGCGTGCGTCTGATTGGATGCCGTACCGCGGGATGAGATAGCGCAGGCCTAGAGCCGTTTCATCCCCCCGATCGCTTGGGTCAGGAATCTCGGCGGCAGCGCCATCAGTAGCTCATCGTCGAGACACGCCACCATCGCGCCGTTCCGCGAAGCTTGGAATCAAAAGTAGAGGAACGGCGATTTTCGCCAGTGTCACTCCGGATCGCTCAGTACGCTTCAGACCCCGGCGCCGCAGCGGTTTTCTGAATTCCGGCCAGGCTCATCGAGGATACCGAGTGATACTCACCCTAATCCGGCGCGATATGCAGCGGGGTGCGTCCTTTTAGCTCGACGGACAAATCCGCCGCTCCTGAACTGTCCGCGACAAACCGATGCTCCGAGCCGTTGTGAATCGCGTAGCTCGCGCCTGGGCGCAGACGCTCGATACGAATCTGCCGCGTACCGGCCAAGGTTCCGGGATAGAGCACGAGTTCGAGATCGTCGCCGTTGCTGAACGCACGACCTACCAGCACCTCCGGATATTTCAGGCCAGTGAGAATCGGGCCGCGCAGGGAAGATTCCGGTGGTCCCTCGATCACGGCCTTGCGGAAATCGTCGCGGCGATGCAGGCGAGCCTTCACCGCGATAATGTTCGACAGGTTTGATCCCTTCGAATAACGGAACACTCCCCCTTCATCGGTACGCCCGCAATCCTGGTCGAGAGCGCGCTGCGCGGCATCGGCGGTTTCGTAGTCGCCGAACTCGCGCGCGGAATCCATTATGCTCGCGTACGCGCCCGCGAACCCGGGACGGTAGTTGCCGAAATCGAAGCCGCGCCCTGGCAGCATGATACGTTTGTGTCCTTCTGCATCCGGCTTGACTATGAACTTGAGCTCGTTGCGCGCGACAGCCCACATCCGCTGGGCCCGCTCCGGCGCGAAGCAGTTCTCGAAAATCGCGAATCCCGCCTCGCCCGCGGGAAACGGAAACCGAATCCCGGTCAGCTCCGAGCGCAAGCCGATGACGCTGCCGCTGTAATCGGTGAACTCAGTCTCCAGGCTTTTCACCCACTTATCGAGGGCGGATGCGACATACTTGGTTCCGAACAGGCGATCGTACACCGCCATCGAAGTCATCCCGAAGTGATTGCAGATCGGATAAACCCAGTTGGGCTCGCACGGGAACAGGCAGAACGGCGCGCCCAGGAAGTTACGCAGCACGGAATGCTCGAGGCTGTGGATGTCGTGCGGGAACGCGCGATGGCGGTTCAGCCGAAACGTCAGGCTGCCGGGCTCGGCGTAGCGGCGGTCGCCACTGTTCAGCAAGTACATGCCAACCTGCAGCCCGAACCATCCTGTGAGCATGATGTTGTCCTTGTCGGCGGGATCGGGATTGCTGAGATTCAGATGCCCCCACGCCGACTCATAGATCCAGTAGCTCCAGATTTTCTTCTGAAGATAGAGATCGATCAGATTGCGCTGCGCCTGGGTGAGATAGCCATGGAAGTTCGGCGCGTAGTGACACTGGAGCGAGGCGAGCGTGTAGCCGATGTTGTTGATCTGGTAACGCCATGCCGAGGTCTGGAATTGATCAACCTTGTCGTAGCCGTTCATCTCGCCGACCGGTTGCAGCGCGCGATCGAAGAGGTACCGCGCGGCAGCGAGATCTTCTGCGGAAAGCTCGCGTTCGTTCCGAGAGGGAACAGGAGCGGCGACTTCGATCGCTTCCGCGATCGCCCCTGGCAGCGCCTTCTTACGCATCTCGAAGCGCTGCAGCTCAGCCTGCTTGCGGGCGCCGGCCCGCTGATATGCGTAGATCGCCATCGCCGCTACGATGGCGGGAACCAAAAACAGCGCGGGCACCCAGATCGCATCACCGGTCATCGCACCGGCCAGTATCGCGCTGCCTAGCCATACGATGATCGGAGCTATCACCATCCCGGCGCCGAACCACGCGAACACTGATAGCGCGAAGAGCGCGAACGTTACGGGAAAGAGCAGCACGGCCCATCCGCCGGAAGCCACGAAGCCGCCGCCCGGAATCCATAGCCCGACGCCGGCCGCTTTCATTGCGGGTGGCATCCCGAAGATGGTCGGGAGCAGCCCGAGGATGCACATCGCGAGGTAGATGAGAAGTGTGCGGCGCTGACGGGCGGCGGTTATCGGCCCTTTGACCGCATCGCGGCTGATGAACTGCTGGACGACTTCATGAGCTGCAACGGCCATGGCTGTCCTCCGGGGAATCTATCGCGGGCACTGCTCGATTTGCGCGAGATTGGAATCGTGGCCGGGTCCGAAATGGGCGCGCAGACCATAGGCGCCGCCTGCTACGAGCGCAATCTCGAGTATCGCCACGACGGCTGCCCATCGAACTCCCAAACGCGGCCGCGACTTTCGCTGAGGCGCGATGCTGTTCAGACGCCATTCAGTGGCCGAGTTATTCGGTGTCGCGGAAGCGGCAATTCCGAAAAACCGCTTGATTCCGTCCAGGCCAATCAGCACCTGACCCAGAATGAAGGCCGCGAGCGCGCAACAGGGCACAGTCTCTAGCTCCTTCCAACTACGCTCATATAAACGAAGGGGAAAATCAAATCTGCGAATGGGCAACACACCGAGTTTTCTGCTATCGGATGTGACACCACGGAGGAACTCGAATGACAGGGCCCGAGAGAGTGATGGTGCCGGGGGCGCCGCGGATCGCCGTGGAACGTATCGGCGCGGGGCCGCCGGCGATTTTCCTGCACGGAATCGGGGGGAACCGCACAAACTGGCGCGATCAGCTTCCCGCATTTAGCCGGGACTTTCACGCAGTCGCGTGGGATGCGCGAGGATATGGCGACAGCGACGACTATGAAGGCCCGCTCGACTTCAGCGATTTCGCCGCCGACCTGCGGCGCGTCCTCGATCACTTCAGTGCGCAACGCGCGCATCTAATTGGGCTCTCGATGGGTGGTGTGATCGCTCTGGACTTTGTCTCACGCTACCAGGATCGCGTCGCGACACTGACCCTGTGCGACTCGTCTCCGGGTTTCGGGTATCTGCCAGAAGCGCGGCGCGCCGAGTTTATCCGGCTGCGGCAGGAACCTCTCCTGGCAGGCAAGGAACCTCGTGACATCGCGCGCGCAGTCGCGCAGTCTCTGCTGGGCAAGAATCCCCGGGCGGGCGTATATGAGCAGTTGGTTGCCAGCATGTCGGCGCTGCACAAGCAGTCTTATCTGAAAACGATCGCGGGGACGGTGAACTATTCGGGAAAATTCGACCTCGAAAAGATTGGCGCGCCAACCCACGTCGTGGTGGGAGAAAAGGACGCGCTCACCCCACCCGCCCTGTCGCGTGAGATGGCGCGGCGCATCCCGAGTTCTCGTCTCACGATCATTGAAGGTGCGGGGCACCTGAGTAATATTGAGCAGCCCGAAGCATTCAACCGCGCCGTGCTCGATTTTCTCATCGAGCATCGGAAGTGATAAATCGGAGCGGACCGCAAGGAGATCGCCCATGGCTGTCGTAAACAACGCTTCGCTGCAAGAATTCAACCTGCCGGGCCTGAACCATCGCACGCTCGCCGGCCCGGAGCACGGGATGAAAGGTCTCGAGGTTTGGGGACAGACCATCGAGGCGGGCGCGGCCACGCCGGTCCATCGTCATGCCTGCGAAGAAGCAATCGTAATTCTTGAGGGATCCGGAACCCTTACCATCGAAGGTCAGGACACGGCCTTTGGTCCGAACTCAACGCTGATAATCCCGGCCGACGTCATTCATCAGATTATCAATACCGGGAACACCAACATGGTCCTGATTGCCGCGCTGAGCACTGCGCCGGTGCAGGTCCGCCACGCCGACAACGCGGCGATGCCGCTGCCGTGGCAAGCGCGGCGGTAAGCTCAACGTCCAACCGCCAATTGTCCTTCGAACCCTGTGACCTTCGTGTTCTAGCGCGGAGGATCGCAACCGATCGATTTCGGACCGCTACGGTAGTCGCTGGCTCTCGATTGGCAGTAGTCCGGGCAAACACTGCCCTTATCTCGGAAGATAGGTTGGAGAGTCGCCGTTATGAGAAGCGTCTGTCTGTGCGGGGTGTTGATACTCTTGGCCTCTTTTGGCCCCGGAGAGGCTTCGGCGCAGGACACTGCCGCCGAGGAGGCGCAACGCCGAGCTATGGTGATGGCGAAGTTGCCGCCGGATGCGGCAAAAGGTTTGTTCGGACTCGAGAGCACGCCGGCGGCGGGGCTGCCGCAGGCGATCGGGTCCTATGACCGCGGCTGTCTAAGCGGCGCTATCGCACTGCCGGCCGACGGGCCGAACTGGCAGGTAATGCGCCCGTCGCGGAACCGGGCTTGGGGCCACCCTGTGCTGATCGGTTTTCTCGAGCGGTTGGCGCAGAAACTGCCGGGCGAGGCCGGTTGGCCCGGGCTTCTCGTCGGTGACATCGCGCAGCCGCGCGGCGGACCGATGCTGACGGGCCACGGATCGCATCAGATCGGGCTCGATGTCGATATTTGGCTGACGCCAATGCCCAATCGGCGGCTCAGTCCGGCCGAGCGGGACCGTATCTCGGCAAAAGACGTTGTCGCGGGGAATGGGAGGGATGTGGACCCGACCGCCTGGACACCGCAGCATCGTCGTCTGCTGGAGTCGGTCGCCCGAGAACCCTTGGTGGAGCGCATTTTTGTCAACCCTGCGATCAAGCGGGCGCTGTGCCGCGAGGGCGGGCCGGAGCGGGCCTGGATGACAAAGATTCGGCCGTGGTGGGGGCACAATTACCATTTCCATGTCAGGCTTTCTTGCCCGAGCGGCAACCCTCAATGTCATAAGCAAGCACCACCGCCGCCAGGCGACGGCTGCGGCAAGGAGCTCGATTGGTGGTTCACGGAAGGGGCGCTGCACCCGCCTCCGTCACTACCAGGCAAACCGCTGCGGCTTGGCAACCTGCCGCCCGCCTGTGCCGCGGTCGTCGCCGCGCCGGCAGGACAAGCGTATTAAGCTTCGGGGTGCTTCTCAAAAAAGCAGTCAGCCCCGGAGTCCTGACGATGCCGGTCAAGCGGCTTTCTGCTCACGATGCGCGACGCGATTCTCACAACCGCACTCTCACGCAACTCGCGAGTACGGCGTTCTGAGCGTGCGGCGCTCCTGGTGGCACTTTATCCGCGAGTTCATGTTCGCGGTTTCATTCGTCCTAAGCAGAAGAGTAGGAGCCAATTATTCGCAGTGTGCCACCCTCTCTTTCACGGCAGCGTCGAACAATTTCGAGCTGGCAATCGCCGTCGCTGTAGCGACGTTCGGAATCGATAGCGGTGCGGCTTTCGCCGCGGTCATCGGCCCGCTCATTGCGGTCATCGGCCCGCTCATTGAGGTTCCGGTTATGATCGACTTGGTGGTTCTGTCCTACTAGTGGGTCAAGGGCAGCATGTTCGAGGACCGCACCTCAGGTTATCCGCATCGTCCCGCACCGTCCGCGATCAAATCAGAGCTCCTCGTTCAGATGCTCCAACACGCAGCGCGCGCTCTTTCATCATGGCGAAGAACACCGGGACCAGAATCAGCACATGAATGGTCGATGTAATCATGCCACCCACGATCGGGGCCGCAATGGGCTTCATCACGTCGGAGCCGATGCCGCTCTCCCACAGAATGGGCGCTAAGCTCAGCATCACCACCGCCACTGTCATCAGTTTCGGCCGTAGACGCTGCACGGCGCCCTCGATGGTCGCCGCTTCGATGTCCGCATCGGTCACCACTCCCGCCGAGATCTTCTTGTCCAGCGCCTCGTGCAAATAAATCACCATCACCACTCCGGTCTCGACCGCGATTCCGAACAGCGCAATGTATCCGACCCACACCGCCACGCTGAAGTTGAAACCCATCAGGTATTGCAGGAGCAGGCCGCCGGTCATCGCGTACAGGCACGGGAAAATCAATACCGCGGCTTCGGTTGCCGAATGAAACAGCATATATAGGAGAACGAAGATCACGCCGAACACGATGGGCATGATGTAGGAAAGGCGCCTGCGTGCGCGCAGCTGGAACTCATACTCGCCCGACCACTTCAGAGCGTACCCCGAGGGTAATTGTAGTTTTTTGTCGAGCACCCGCTGCGCCCGCGCTACGTAACCACCATAGTCGCTGGTGGCCAAATCGATATACACATACCCAGTCAAGCGGCCATCTTCGTCGCGGATCATGGAGGGGCCGGGGCTGAGTTCGACTTTCGCGACCTCACCCAGAGGTATTTGTGCTCCGGTTGGTGTCATGATCAGCACGGCCCTGAGTGCGTCCAGGTCGTTGCGGTAGTCCTGCAGGTAGCGGACGTTGATCGGATATCGCTCACGTCCCTGCACCGTGGAAGCGATATTGTCGCCGCCTATACCGGAGCTGATCGCCATCTGGACGTCATCCACGGTGAGTCCGTAGCGTGCCGCCGACTGACGATCCACGGTGATGTTGATGTAGAAGCCCTGCGATACACGCTCGGCGAAAACCGCGCGGGTGCCCTCGACCGGAGTGAGAATTTCCTCGATCGTTGAGCCGATCCGCTGGATCTCTCCGATGTCGGGGCCCTGCACCTTGAGGCCGACCGGAGTCTTGATGCCGGTGAGTTCCATGTCGAGCCGGTTCTCAACCGGCATCGTCCAGCTGTTCGACAGGCCCGGAAACCTGAGTTGGCTGTCCATTTCAGCGATCAGATTTTCGTACGACATACCCTTGCGCCACTGCTCGCGCGGCTTGAGCATGATGGTGGTGTCATACATGTCGAGCGGTGCGTTGTCCGTTGCGCTGTTGGAGCGCCCTATCGTGCCGAACACACTCTCGACCTCCGGGAACTTGCGGATGATTCGGTCTTGTTTCTGCAGGAGATCGCTGGCTGACGTTATCGAAATTCCGGGGAGCGCCGTGGGCATAAACAGAGCGGACCCTTCATAGAGCGGGGGCATGAACTGGCTGCCGATCTTGAAGGCCAAGGGTAGCGTCACCACGAGAAAAACCATGTTGCCCGCGATCGTCGCCCATCGGTGCCGCAGGCACCACCTGATTACTGGCAGATAGAGCGCCTGAAAGAACCCCGAAACCGGATTGTCTTCTTCGGGTCTCAGGCGTCGACCGCGGATCAGCAGCACCATCAGTACCGGCACGACAGTAATCGCCAGAATCGAGGAAAACGTTATGGCCAGCGTCTTGGTGTCTGCCAGGGGGCGAAACATTCGCCCTTCCTGCGATTCCAGGAGGAAAACCGGCAGAAACGACACCACGATGATCAGCAGCGAATAGAAAAGCGGGCGTCCGACCTGCTTGGCTGCTCTCAGCAGCAAACGCTGCCGTTCGGGCTCGTCTACCTTTTCGCCAGTCATGTGCGCTTCGTGCTGCCGTTCGGAGAGGTGCCGGTAGCCGTTCTCGACCATCACGATCGAGGCGTCGACCAGCACACCTATCGCAAGCGCCAAACCGCCGAGCGACATGATGTTGGAGCTGACCTGGAAGTAGTACATCGGGATGAAGGTCGCGAGCACCGCCAGCGGGAGCGTCAAAATCGGAATCAGCGCCGAACGGATGTGGAACAGGAAGACGATGATCACGAGACTCACGATGATCGCTTCCTCAATCAGATCCCGCTTCAAGGTGTCGATTGAAGCCTGGATCAATCCCGCCCGATCGTATCCGGAAACGATTTCAACGCCTGGCGGAAGGCTTCTTTTGACTTCGGCGATTTTTGCCTTGATGCCATTGATCACGTTGAGCGCGTTCTGACCGTAGCGCATCACGACAATGCCGCCGACCGCCTCGCCTTCTCCATTCCATTCCGAGACGCCCTCGCGAAGATCGGGCCCATAGGAAACGACCCCAAGGTCGCGGATGAGTACGGGCGTGCTATTGTTAGTCGCGACCGAGATGTTCTCGATGTCATCCAGCGACTTGATGTAACCAAGGCCGCGCACCAGATAGTCGGCGCCCGTCATTTCAAGCACTCGCCCTCCAACCTCGTTGTTGCTCGCCCGAATCTTGTCGATCACCATTTGTAGGGGGACATGCAACGCAAGCAGGCGGTTGGGATCCAGCTTGACTTGATATTGCCGGACAAATCCGCCGATGGTCGCCACTTCGGCAACACCCGGTACGGTTTCGAGCGCATAGCGGACCTGCCAATCCTGCAGACTTCTCAGGTCCGCAAGATTGAGGTTGTGGCGTCGATCAATCAGCAAATATTCGTAAACCCATCCGGCTCCAGTTGCGTCCGGCCCAATGACTGGATGCACGCCGCTTGGAAGGCTGCCTTCCAGTTGCTGCATGTACTCGAGCACCCGGCTTCGCGCCCAGTAGATGTCGGTACCATCCTCGAACACCACGAAGACGTACGAATCGTTGAACATGGTCTGCGCGCGAACCGCTTTCACATGGGGCGCGGCTAGCATCGCTGTTACGATCGGATAAGTGACCTGATCCTCGATAATGTTCGGCGGCTGCCCCATCCACTCGGTGTGGATGATAACTTGAACGTCTGAGATATCTGGGAGCGCATCGAGCGGAATCTGGTTCAGGGACCAGATTCCACCGAACACCAGCGCTGCAACCGCGATAAAGACCAGAAAGCGATTTTCGTTGCACCAATCGATGGTTCTTTCGATCATCGTACCCGCTCCTCACATCGCCATCGGGCCGGACACCGAAACGTTGAACTGCTTTCCGGCGATTGCCTGACCTCCCTTGCTGGCGCTCACCGTCACCTGCCAGGTCCCGCCGCTTTGCAGATCGATGGTGCCAGTGTAAGTTCCGCTCCCCTGTTCGGTGAGATTTGACTGCGCCTTCATCGCCGCCATTCCCATGGCGGGCATCGCTGCCATGTAGAACGTGACTGAAACTTGTGCACCTGAAACAGGTTTCTCCGAGCTATCCGTGACCACTACGGTCAGTTTGTTCTTTCCTCGAGCGGTCGGATTCGGATCGCTGGTCAAAACCGCGTTTGCACTCGGACCCTGGCCCTGAGGTTGCCCTGCCGCCGAGCTCACACCGGGCGGAGGCGGCGCATATGAACCCGCCGCGGCCTGAAGCTGACTCTCGGAGTCGATGAGAAAGTTCGCCGAGCTGACGATCCGCTGCCCCGGGCTGAGGCCCTTTAGCACTACGAAGCTTCGGTTTAGGTGCGCTCCCAATTCAACCTCGACCGGGGTCAGGTAGCCGTCCCCGCGATCGACAAAAACCACGTTGTGAGTCCCGGTGCGGAACACTCCGCAGTCGGGAATCACCAGTCCCCGCCCGAAGTGGGGAGCGATCGCTATATTGACGTACATGCCGAGCTTGAGGAGCCGCTCCGGATTGTCAAAGCTGCATCGCACCCGAGCGGTGCGCGTGTTCGAATCGATCGCTGCCCAGATGAAATCTACCCGGCCCAAAAATGAACGGCCCGGATAGGCATCAACCGTCACGGCGACCGGATCACCGACTTTCACCTCGCCTAGCTGGTCCTGGAAGACGGCCGCATAGATCCAAACGCTGGAGAGCGTAGTGATCCCGTAAAGCTTAGTGTCGGGCTGCACGTACATGTTGGGCAGTGCGTTCCGCTCGAGCACGTAGCCTGTCATCGGAGAATCGATCTCGACCGCTTCACGCACCCTACCCTCTCTCTTTAGCCGCGCTATCTCTGCCCCCGGTACGCCGAATAGCCGCAGACGATCGAGCGCCGCAGAGGTCAGGGACTGCGCGCCATTCGCCACGCCATCGACCGTGCTTTGACCCAGGTGGGCACTCGCGTTTTGCGCGATCAGATATTCGTTTTCAGTGTTGACCAGGTCGGGGCTGTAAATCGTGAAGAGCGGTTCCCCTTTGCGGACCGGCTGGTAGGTCTGATTCACAAACACCTGCCGTAGCCATCCTGCAAACCGGGTCTGCACCGCTCCCTCGAGTTGCTCGTTGGCCTCGACCGTTCCGGTGGTAGCGATTTTTCCGACGAGATCCTTTTCCTCGACCGTCGCAGTCTGAAGGCCGATGAGCTGGCGGCGTTCGGGCGAAATTTCGATGGGCGCGAGATTCGTCTGTGCGTTCGCCACTTGAGACGCTGCCAGGAACGCCAGAAACAGTGCTGTGCTCTTGAATAGGTACTTCATGACCGTTCACCGATGATCTGTTTGATTCGTGCGACGGCGATTTCATGATCGGCAATCGCGCGATAGTAGCCTTCGCGCAGGTTCAGCAGGTCGGTCACCGCCGACAGCAGGGTCTGGAAGTCGACCTTGCCGGTACGATATGCCGCCGTGGCTGAACCCAGCGTAGCTTCGGCCTGCGGGATAAGTCCGTCGCGATAGAGATTGATGACGCGTTCCTGGCTGCGCGCTTCAACCGCCGCGCTGCGTAAATCGGAAACCGTGCTCAGGCGCGCCGCGCGCAGCTGGCTTTCCGCTGATTGCTTTTCCGCGGCCGCCTGTTCGACCGCAGGAGTCTGCTTGCGCCAGAAGTACAGCGGGACCTTCGCTCCGACCGTGAGCATGTAATAGTCGCGGAAGCCGGGCCCCGTCTTGTTGTACTGGTAGCCGATGCTGAAATCGGGCCAATAGTCCTGACGCGCGAGGTCGAGCGCGTCTTTGCTCCCCGCCAACATCGCGCGTGCCATCTTGAGATCGGCCGAACCCGCGTCGGCAGCATCGGTAAGCTGCGCTTCGGGGAAATTGAACGAGTTCGGCGAGACTTCGGCGATGGCGATGTCGGGGGTGTCCTGCTCGCGCCCCAGCAACGCCTTCAGCGTTGCCTCGGCCGCCTCTATATCGCTCCGGTTCATCTCGCTCTCTTTGAGAATCGAAGTGGCAGCGAGCTGCGCTTTCAGCACGTCTTGTTGCTGCGCCATCCCGGTGCGATATTGCTGCTCTGCGCTGCGCGCGATGTCCTGCAGCTCGCTACGAGTCCGCATCAGAAGGGGAGTCACCCGGGTCAGGTAGAACAGGTTGAGGGCGGACTCGCGCACCTTTTCCGTTACGCGCCTCTCGATCGACTCGACGTTCGCCCGCGCATACTCGGCGTCTTTTTCCGCATGCTGCGAGCGCAGCCGGAGCTTGCCTGGCCCCGGGATGTCCTGTGATGCGCCAAAGCCCGTGTAGTAGAAATCGCTGGTCTCGTAACCCGATGCTGGCGCGGGGCTGCCGACGGTAAATTCCTGAAGAAATATCTGCGGATCGTCGAGCGTGCCTATCTGCCGCGGAACTTTGGTCGTGCCCTGCCAATGGCTTCGCGCGCCGGCGATCTCGGGATTCGATCGCATCGCCTCGGCGACGAGCGCCTCGATAGCGATCGGCTCCGGTCCAGGGCGCGATGAAGTTGTTTCAGCTCGGACCGCAGCGGTCTGGAGCATTAGCACTAGCAGAGCACCACAAAGCATCAGACGCCGATAACGTAAGTGCAGCGTCATCTGTATCCATCCATCGTTTCGGTCGCAGCCGGTGATTTACATCGGTGCGAGCACGCGACGCGCGTGAGCGGGTCGCCCTTGAACGTCGGCGATCTCGTGACAAGCGCGAGGCCGCGGACGCAATCAGAGAATGCGATGGAACCGGATCAGATTTGCAGCGAACAGAGCCGCTCAGGTGATGGCGCCAACCCGGGCGGCGGGTGGGTCCTTTCGAATGCGACCGCTCTCAGCTCTGGCTTGGCCGAAAAGGGTGCTAGAGAACTCACCCGCGCCATCCAGGTCGGGTCAGGGGCGACTTGATGAGTTGATGCGACCTCGGCCGTGGTCTTCGCGGGATTGACGGCGCAGCATTTCACCGGATCGCGATGCTGCGATTTAGGGCACGACGTTTTGCAACAATAGGCTGCGCTCCCAGCATAGACTTGCGCGCACAAGATTCCGCCCAACGATAAAACCATCAGCACCGACAGCAGCACGATGGCCGAGCGCCTAACCATCCAGGTGACTCTATTTGACTCGATCCCGACGCGCAACCATGACCGCCGTTTTCGTAGGCCATCAGCCTAGATCACTCAATAGGTGCGAAACCCTTGTGGCAGAAGGGTTTTCTAAATTCTGGCCGACACTAGCTGCACGTACTGGCTGATACGGATTTGTACCCAGAGTCCCACGAAAGTCCCCACAGTCGAACGGGGTCGTGTCTCTCCATGTCGCGGTGTTGACGTGCAGCCTCAACCTTACATGAACTGCGTCTTCGCTCATGCGGCGTGCCACCACCGCGTCAGCCGCCTGCGCAGCTGTCGATCACGTTTCAGGTGCCACTCATTGCTCATGGCTTCGCGTCGCGTGCCGCTCCGCATAAAGCAAGACCCAGACCCGCCCTCGGGTTGAGCGAGCGTCGGTGCCGGCATTGTGCTGGGCCAGACGCCGGTCCAGATCGATTGTCCATCCGACGTAGGTTCGATAGCCGTCTCTGCTCCAACTACCGAGGACTAAACGAAGCATTCCATGGAATCAATTTCACTGTAGCGGTCGCTGTCGTTGTCGATCCGACTGAGAGACGAAATTCTGAAGTCAGAGGATCCTTTTCGGCGGATCATCGGGAATTTGCAGCACTTCTCAAGACCGCGTTTGAATCCATCGCGAAAGACCTACACAGGTTTCGCGTCAATCAGCACCGCCACCAGCAGCGCCGGCTCCTTGCCCTTGTTCACCCACGCATGGTTGGTCCCGCGCTGGATCACGACGTCGAACGGCTTTAAGTCCACTTCGGCCTTATCGAGCAGCATCGTTACCTGGCCCGAGAGCACGATTATGTAATCGACCGTGCTTGTCTTGTGCATCGCAGGATGGCGCCGGATGTCGACGCGGCAATGTGACGCTCCCATCGCCTCGAACCGGCGCGCCGCCATCTCCTCGCGCTGTGGGGCAGGGATACTCGGATCCTCGGGCTCGACCATGAAAAAGCGGAACTTGCTCCCGTTGGACGGCGGCTCGAGCTTTCGTGGACGCTTGGCAGCATCGCCCGAAGTCGAGTTGTCGGCGGGGGCGCCGTCAGTGACCCAGAATTCTGCGATCGGAGCCGGCGGCCCGTCGCTCAGGATAATCGATCTTCCCTCGGCGTCATGTCCGGTGACGATTCGGCGGAATTCCTGCGTCATGATCATGCCTCGTGATAGCGGAATATGCGATGCATCGCATGGACGCCCCGCCGCGCGCAACCACGCTCCTCGCAACGCTAGCGGAGTCCCCGGATAGACACCGCTTTGGGAACGGAATTCTGCGGCTATCGGGTCGTCAAATTCGATGACTAGAAAGCGTGGTTCAGGTCGTGACGGTGGGGCTTACCGCGGGGACAGCATGAGGCGCATACCATCGGGGTCGGTTCTTCCTCGACGATTCGGGAAACCATGCTCTCGAATTCGGTGTCCGAGTTACTAGCCTCGATCGCGCGCAACACTTCCTGTTCAAATGCGATGTGCGTCGCGAGTGAATAGAGGGGTGCCGCGTCGGGAGCGACCGTCTTGCACTTGCTGCACTTGAATAATCCCGACAATTCATCCTCTGCGAGCGGAACCACCAGCCATAGACAACCCTCCGCCTCCAGCCGCTGCAGGTGCTTAATAAACGCTTGCCTGTCTTTGAAAAGTGCTGCCTTGTCCCACATCGGCATTGAGTCCTCAATTCTCATTTCACCTTCGCTTCTCAAAACCCGATCCACCAGATGCACTCTATTTTAACGCAGCCGAAATGGCGTCGCGCACGAACTATCTCATAGTTGCAGAGCCGCAGAGTTGCCCAGCGATAGTTAGTCTTTACGCACCACGGTTTTGATCGTCACCAAGGTTCATCCCTGCGCTCGCAGCGCGAATCAAGTTTTGAGAAAGCTACGACCGGCCAGCGCTGTTACTTGTGCAAACCGACCGCTCGTCGAGATTTGGTTATTCGCTCACGCGAGGCTACCAGCGCTCGCACGTTGCCGGGACCGCGATAGCCCATCTGATCGGCAAGATATTCCGCCAGCTCGCGGTCCGAGATGTTCGGCATTTGCTTGCGCTTGTCAGCAGCAAGTTCGGCTAGCGTAGCCCGCAGGGTTTGGTCTGCCGCTCCGAGCGCCTCGTGGATTGGAGATGGAATCACTGAAAGCCCCTTCATGCAATCACCCGCGTAACTGAAATGCTATCACAATCGCCGAGTACCGCCAGCCGCTCGATTAGAAGCGAGTCCAAGCCGAATTCGATTTCGCAGATGGCGGCGAATCCGCGCCTGGTGGTTAGAGTCGCCCGCGAAGTGAGAGAGCCTTCGCGGTCGCGAACCTGCCCGATGCAATCGCATAGTGCGCGTAAGCCTCTCCCAGCCATCACTTCTCTTCACGGGTCCGCCGGTCCTCGTAAAACGACCTGCCCAATACGCCAGGGGTCAATGTTCGCCAAGCACGGGTCGCGGACCAGCGGGCCGGATCAAAAAGGTTGCACCCTTTCGCTTTCCGGCCGTCCACGGCGCATGATGATGCAATGGGAGATGCGTGCGAGCGCTGCGGCAGGCCAGGTAGGCGGTGCTCCATTCACGGCCCCGCTATCTCCGGTAAGTGGAAAACCCTAATTCTCTGCGATCAGTGTCACGGGGCTATCCGACAAATGGACGAGCGTGCTTGCAAATGGTTCCGCAGATACTGCGCTTTTCGAAATCCAGCAACTACCATTTTCAAGACCAATCACTAGAGAGCCAAAACCGGCCAGCAGCAAGGGAAGAACTGACCGGCCGACACGGACAAAGAATCGTGAAGCCACGGCCGAGCGGATTTACTTGATCCAGGCGCGGCGCCGGGTCCGCAGCCACCAAGGCACAAATCATCGTCCAGAGCCAGCGCTCTTGATACCGGATCAACCCTATCGATGGCCGGACGGGCATTCGCAAAGATGCGTTACGCGTAAGGTGGTTGATAAACTCCGCTGAACCCTGGCGGTCGCCAGCCAGCCCTCATTTGCGCACGATAAGGCAAACCGGAAAGTGCTTAACCTGGTCATTTTCTCGATCGGCTAAACTGATCATCGACGCGGTCGGTATTGTCTTCTCGCAAGCGATGCAGATCGCCACCAACGCCTTATTATCCTTGGCGGAGAAAGTGCTCGACATTTGCGTCCCCGATAAGAGGGCCACCGGCGCGTCGTTCCTCGACCAACGCTCACGTGCGCTCAGAGCGATTCAAGATGATCTCCGAAGAGGCAAAGGCGTCATACCGCCGGACAAAGATTGTCAGATCTCTTGCAGGATCGGGCCAGCTGCGGCTTGCGCTCGAAGTCTGTCACCGGCCTGAACTCAGACCGCTCCGGCACGTTGCACTCCGACCTCTGACTCCCAGCTTCCGGCAGCCCATACGATTAGCGCGGCGCCGAAGAACGACCCACCCAACGTGCAGACGCCGGTCCATTGCCACAGGGTCCACGCAAAGCCAGCCAGGAAGGTGCCAAGCGCGCCGCCGACAAAGTACGTGACCATGAAGACAGTATTGATGCGGTTGCGTGCCTCGGGGATCAACCTGTAGACGCGCGTCTGATTGGTGACCAGATTAGCCTGCGTGCCGAGGTCCAGAACAATGCCGCCGATAGCGAGACCAGCTATCGTTCTTCCTAAGGTCCACAGCAACCCAAACGCGATCATCCCGATCGACAACGCGCATCCCGATGCGAGCCGCGGGTAGCCACGGTCGGAGAGCCATCCGGCCGCAGGAGCAGCCAGCGCGCCCGCAACACCGGCCAGCCCGAGCAATCCGGCCATCTGAGCACCATAGTGATAGGGCGGCTTCTCCAGAAAGAAGACCAGCGCGGTCCAATAGGCGCAAAAGGCGCCGAAGGCGAAGCCCGACATGATCGCTGCCTGGCGCAACGCTGGCAGCTTGCGCGCGAGCGGAATTAGTGACGAAAGAAGCTCTCGATATCGGATTCGCGCATCGGGGCGGCTAACCGGCAATATCGCTCGCAGCAGTCCCGCCATGGCGACCATCATCACCGCGGCAGCGGCATACATCACGCGCCAGCCGAACCAGGTGCCGACGAAGCCAGCCACTGTGCGCGCAAGCAGAATTCCGATGAGCATGCCGCCCAGCACGATTCCCACCGCCCGCCCCTGCGCCTCCGTTTTCGACAGCGCCGACGCCATCGGCGCCATCACTTGCGGCACCACGCTGAATATCCCGGTTATCAGCGAGGTTGCCAGCAGCACCCAGCGGTCTGGAGCCGAAGCGATCCCCATGAGCGCTACCGTGACGATCAGAAGCAGCGCCGTCGCGAGTCTGCGCCGCTCGACCATATCGCCTAGCGGCGCAAAGAACAGAAGTCCCAGGGCGTAACCGATCTGGGTGAGCATGGGGATATCGGCGGTCTCGCGCGCAGTCATGTGAAGGCTGCGCGCGATCTGACTCAGGAGCGGCTGACAGTAATAGAGATTAGCGGCAGTGACGGCAGCAGCTATCGCCATCGTGACGAGTTGAAGATTACTCAGTCCACCCGAGCCGGCGGACGTGGGCTCGGAGATAGGCGCGCGGACCGATTCGGACTTAACCAGAATTCTCACCATAGTTCACCTGATACGCCCAGCAGTACGCCGGCCACCAAGTACCCGGTGAAAACCACGAAGCCCTGTTGCGGGTCTTGATGAAGAAAAGCAGGCAGAAGGCGACGCGCACCAGCGGCACCAGCGTTAGGCTCATCAGCCCTCGGGTCATGATTGAGCGTGTGTTGCCTTGCAACGCGCGCATCATCAGGTGCCCGAATGTCAGGTAGTCCTTTACGCCAGCGTTGTGCTGCACGGCCCGGAAATGCATGAAATATTGGCCCCGCGTCAGGCTGATTGCGATTAGGCCCGCGATCAGCACAATCCCGGCCGCCGCCAGCACCGTGCGCAGGATTACGGGCGTCCACACGCACAGGATCCGATCTTCGTCTTGTGCCTTCATGCTCAGATTCGGGTAAGTGCGCGCCAGCCCATCACGATCGCGATCACGGCCAGGATTATCACGCAGCCGATGCGCAGCCATTTTACGTCGGCGTAGGGCAGGATACGGCTGCCCACCAGCGCGCCGGCGCCGGCAGTGACGCCGATCATGAAGTTGCTGGTCGCGCTGGAGACCTTGAGCGGAATGTGCATCAGGTAGTCCATCGCAATCACCTTGAGCGACCCCGATCCGATTCCCAGCAGACCCGACATCAACCCGGCGATGACCATCATAGCGCCGCCGCCGGCCAGGTTGGTCACGCCATAATGCAGCGCCACGCCACCGCCGGAGCTGGGCAATTCGCGCCCCCCAGCTCCAGGCGCGCGGCAACCGGGCTGCCCTTGGGCAAGATGTCGTCGCCCTTCTTGGTCAATTCGAAATAGACCGACTGAAGCATTATCAGCGCGAATAGCAACTCCAGCAACCAGGGCGCCATCAGGCCCGCCATGAAAGACACCTGAGCCTCGAGGGAACGTTTGTTTAGTCTTCATGGACCACCGTACGGCGCATTCTTCGTCGCTCTTGCCTGGGACCGTCGGGTTCAGGGAGGACCAGGATGCAACCGGGGGACACTCACAAGTGGTCAAGAACACTTGGCCAAACCGTCAGGGTTGGCGGCAATCATTTACTCCATCGGTCCTGCGCGTGGTATGCAGGCGCAACTTCAGCGTAGACCTTGACTCGAGCGATCTGTGCGCATTCCACGTCGGCACGCTGCACTTCCAAAGGCTCGCGCGTGAGGTCAGCGAGCGATGGCGTCGTGAAAGCTGTCCCGGCGACACACACCGGTAGTGCCGAACGAAGTTCTCCAGGCATTTTCAAAACCTCTCGCCGGAACCATTTTGGCGGGTGGCTTACAACGGCGCCGGTTCTTTTTGAAACGGCTACAGATGACGCAACGGTCTACCGACGCAGCCTTCAACTCAATAACGTGGGTAAGTCCGGCTGCGCGTTCCTATTCCTGGAGCGCCACCACCACGGAGAGGTCACTACGATCACTGTAATCACAGCGGGGATTAAGACTGGACCGATAGGCAAATGGCCCAGCCGCGACGCCACCGCGGCCAGCATCGAGCCTGAGACCCAGCCCAAAATTGCGGAACCGATGGCCAGCATTACCGGATAGCGCTTCATCAGGTTGGCGATCACCAGGCTGGCGGGGATGATCACCGCGCTGCTGAGCAGCACTCCAACGACCAGCAGCACCGGATGACCGCGTCCGACCGCCGCGATGGCCAGGATATTGTCAAAACACATGACGAAATAAGCGCCGGTTACCGTCATGATCGAGCGATACAAACCCTGATCGGGGAAAGCATGAGGAGTGGGTTGCGGGAGGTCTCCATCTTTACGCGTTAGACGGATCGCGATAACGCAGAGCAGGAATCCGCCGGCTAACGAAACCGCCGGCAGTTTCAGCAACCGCGCCACCGTCAACGTCGCAGCAATCTGCAGCAGTATGGCCGCGCCGATTCCCGCCGCCGACGCGATCCGCCCTTGTGTCGTGGGCAGGTTGTGTATCGCCATTCCGACGGCGATGGCGTTATCGCCGCTCAGCAGTATGTTGACGCCTACGATCTCGAACAGGCGGGCGGCATCTGCGGCAGCCGAATTCACCCGTACGTCGTCCTTGTTGGGCAACTGGTGAAGTCCGCAGCAACGAGCCTCGTACAAACCAAACCAGCCACGATCACTTCCGGTTAATGTACGTTTTGTCTGAGGCTAAAATCATGTTTTAGTATTCTTCAACCGGCCCGTCGCTGATTTCCGCTTTGGGCAGTGATGAGTCTTCTCTGTCGTCCACAAAAACTCAACGACAGTCATGCAGCACGGGCCGAGAGGCAGCACTCGTGGTGAAGTCCGTTCAAATGCTCTTGCCCGTGGGCGCTAGGTGACGCGCCAGCGTGCCGCCGCCGTTGCCGATAATGATGATGTCATAGTTTCCATTGCTCATGAGATTTCATCCCTTACGGCTATGTCGTTCGAAATTGACTCGGAGTGCGCGTCAAAAGGAGCTTGCAGGTCCTTTCGAAACTGTTAAGGAATCATTGACGAAAAATCATTACAGTCAATGCGAGGTCGCCGAGAATTGAAATTAGCCCCGCCACGATGACCGCCGGCGAGCGCGGGCGGCCTTAATACTCCTCGCCCAGCATCCGAATATTCTGCCGATACTGCAGCGTGGCCAGTACCAGCGAGATCAGGCCGATGCTCACTAGCAAAAGTCCAAATTGGCGTGCGCCGATGAGATAGTTGCGTTGCTCCCCGCCCTCTCTCACGATCTGAAAGAATTTGAAAACGCTGAAGCCAAAAAGTAATGAGCGAAGTCGCGGTTCTGACTCAGGCAGGCATAGTCCGCTCATAGCAACCCACGTGCTAGTCAGCAGCAGTAGCCAGAACCAGTAGCATCACCTTTGCTAGGCATAATTGCCCGCCAAGTTCTCGCGTTATCCGTGACATCTAGCGAGCCCTGGTCGACGGCATCCAGCGCAAACCGCCTCAGCTTCGACGTTTGCCCGTACTAAAAGTCGAGGGTCGGCCCGAATTTGTGGCAGTTTTTGACGATTCGAAAAACAGTCTCCACAACTCCCCCTCGCCCATGCGCTCGTTGATCTCGAGAAACGCGAAGTAGAGCGCAAATACGATACTTATTCCCAGCGCCCAGGACAGGGCCCGATATCGAGTCGCGTGCTCGAATGCGTATCGGAAGGCCGCGTCAAAGCTGTGAACCTTAGGTAGCGCTTCCAGCACTCGTTCGACACTAAGGAGGAGCAGACTGGCGACCCCGTAGAAAAGCACCTTGACGGCGACCGCGATAATCCGGCGATCATGCTCGAGGCTGCGTGCGAGCGGCGTCTCGTCAAGTACGAGCGCTGCTTTGGCAGCCAACAGGGCGCCAATTACCGCGCGGGAAACTACCGTCATCTCAACCGAGAATTGCGCGAGCGCCAGCTTGATGAGCGTAATTAGGAGCAAGAATCCCACCAGAAAAAAGAGGAAGACGGGCAAGAGGGCGACGAACTCTTTGCGTAACCATCTGCCTGCTCCGGCGAATCCACGTGACAAGGTGGCTGCCATATAAACCTTCAACCCCCGCCTAGATCCGCTGGATGAGTAGCAACCAAAAGTTTAAGCATGTCTGTCGCCGCTGCGTTCTTGTCGAACGCGGCGGTGCAGCCTATTCGGTACCGCGTCAATTCCCGGAGTGTGACGCGATCGCTTTTGCGACCTGTTCTTTGACCGACTCCATGTTGAAGGAGACGCCCTTTTGCATCGGCGGAAACTCGATGAAGGTCTGCGCCGCCCGCATGACGACCTCTTGCACAAAGACGAAGCGCCAGAACTCGTACTTGAACCAATCGTAGAAGGCCAGCGATCCGCTAGCACCGCAGCGTTCGAACGGGTCCAGCCGCAGGTTGACCAGGATTGGCCAATCGACTTTTTGCGTGGCGCCAAGCCAGCCGCCGGGCTGGTCGATGAAGCGGTACTCGTAATCGTTGAAGCGGATTGCGCCCAAGGTGCCTTCGGCAAAATAGAAGATCTCGTGCCGATTCGACGGTCCCTTGCCGGTGATAAGGTTGGTTTGGTCGTAGCCGTCGAGATGGACCTTGTAGGTCTTGTCGCCGAGCTGTTTGCCCTTTTTGAGCTCCTCGGCGATGTTCGGGTTTCCGGCGGCAGCAATTAGGGTCGGGAACCAATCTAACCCCGACATGATCCCGTTCTCGACCTTGCCGGCTGGGACCTTGCCCGGCCAGCGAGCGAGGCATGGAGCGCGGAAGCCACCTTCGAGCACGGTTCCCTTGCCGCCCGCAAATGGCGTCTGGCCCCCGTCCGGCCAAGTGAAATTCTCGGTCCCGTTGTCGGTCGTGAAAACGAGCAGGGTGTTGTCGTCTAGGCCATCGTCCTTGAGTTTCTTCATGACCGCGCCGACGATGTCGTCGAGTTGGGCCATGCCGGCCTCGTGGATGGACCAGCCGTTCTCCGGCGTGCGCAGCTTATTGTATTTCTCGGAGAGGTGGGTGATGACGTGCATGCGCGTCGGGTTGAGCCAGCAGAAGAACGGCTTGCCACTAGCCTTGGCCCTGTCGATGAACTTCATGGTGTGTGCCAGGATCTCGTCATCGACGGTCTTCATCCGATCTGGATAGAGCGTGCCCGCGTCCTCGATCCGTTGCTTGCCGATCTCGCCCCAACGAGGCTGGACGGTCGGATCGTTCTGGTCGGTCGCCCAGCAGTGCAGCATGTTGCGTGGGCCGATCTTGTCGATGAGAGCCGGTGGGTAGTTGGGATGCGCCGGGTCTTCCATAGCGTCGAGGTGATAGAGATAGCCGAAAAACTCTTCAAAGCCGTGAACTGTGGGCAGATATTCGTTGAGATCGCCCAAGTGATTCTTTCGAACTGGCCCGTCGCGTAGCCCATCGCCTTGAGAGTGGTAGCAATGGTGGGTGCTTCGGCCGGTATCCCAACTTTCGCGCCCGCTTGGCCGACAGTAGTCAGACCGGTTCTGATCGGCAACTGTCCGGTGATGAAGTTGGCTCGACCGGCCGTGCAACTCGCCTCCGCGTAGTAGTCGGTAAGGCGCATGCCCTCGGCCGCCATTCGGTCGAGGTTCGGCGTTCGGCCCGCCATCATGCCCTGGTGATACGACCCGAGGTTAAACCACCCGATGTCGTCACCCATGATGACGATAATATTGGGTGCAGCATTCTGTGGCATCCAAGTCCTCCTTTAAAAGTGAGAGCGCCTAACTGACTTTCGATGAATCTTACGCTCGGGACCAGCCCTGTGTCTTTTTCTACGAAAAAGCATTTAGAACTTCGCCAGTAGTTTGATCGAGTAGCTGAAAGCCGAAAAGGCGGGCGCGGCTGCGCAGTGATTTGAGTTCACAGGTGCGCTGGAGTCGCTGGTAAGCAGCTGCGCCGGGGTCGTTGTAGACAAAGTCTCCGGAGAGCGCGCGGAAACAAGAACCGCAGGTTTTGCGAGCACACACGGCGATCGGCACGTGCTCGCGAGTCTCGATTTTGGGAATAGGTTGGAGAACCCCTTGAGGCTTCGCACTGTTCAACAATGAAAACCCGGGCAATCAATCAGATCAGAGGCTACGAGTACTACGCCGGTCTGCAAAAGGCTCAGCTGGAGTTAGCGAAACAGACGCCAGGAGCCTCGGCCGTGAATGTAGCCACGCAGTTATTCGATAAGGTCTTTTCCCAGATGCCCGTCGGGACGCCAGATCAAGCCTTGAGTACTATACAAGACATACGCGAGTTGGTGCATCCCAGCCACATCGCGGCCGCGATGAAATTTGGCGGAATGCCAATGGAATTCGCAGAAAAGAGCTTGCGTCTGTTCGCCAAGGAGGTTTTACCGGCAATCCAAGAAATGCCGGTTCTGGAGCCGATCGTGAGGGAGCCAGCGCGGCGAGTCGATAGAAGCCGCCCAACCGCGGCAAATCCGGCGACGTCTCCAGCACTCTCGTTGAAGGGCATCCTGCGTCGCGACCGAGACGGCTAGAGGTACAGATAAGGACCACCCTTGATGTTTTTACAACGGTGACTGGCGTACGAATGTATTACGAAGTGCATGGCGAGGATGGGTCGCCTGTTGTCGTGATCCACGGCTTCCAAGGTGACCACCTGCTAATGGGCGGCTTCGTTCGAATGCTCCAGGCGCGGAACCGTGTCCTTTTGTTTGATCAGCGGGGTACCGGCCAGAGCGACAAACCTGACGAACCCTATACGGTGGAGCTGATCGCGGACGAGACCGTAGAGTTGATGAAGCACGCGGGCTTCAGCCCGGCGCATGTGGTGGGTTGTTCGATGGGTGGAGTGATCGCGCAGGAGGAGGTCGTTCTTCGGCATCCGGACCAGGTTCTAAGCCTCGTCCTCGGCTGTACGACGTCCGACGTGCGGCGCTTGAGCGAAAGGGACGCATCAGCATCAGCAGACATGACTTCGGCGACCGCCTCGACCGCGACGGACCGCCAGTATACGGCCTCCGAGCGCGCGACGGCTGTGGCCAGCGTGCTCTTTGCGTGCGGCTTCATCGAATCTCACCCTGAGGTCGTACTGGAGCTGGTGCGACAGCGTGAAGCGCTACCTCTCAACCAGGTTGGTGTAAAGCGGCGAGGGGAATCCTTGGTGTCGTGGGGTGGCACGACCGATCGTCTCTCGGCGGTGCATTGCCCGACCCTGGTCATCACCGGGGCCGAAGACAGAATGGTCCCGCCCCATCTCTCTTCAGACTTGGCCGATGCTATTCCAGGAGCCAAGCTGGTAGTCGTTCCGGACGCCGGCCACGGCTTTTGGATTGAGAGACCCATGGAGACCGAGACCGCTTTGACCACGTTCCTCGATGGGGTAGGGACAAAGAAGTAGAAGACAAAAGATCGAGTCGGGGCATGCGGAGGCATGGTGCTTTGGCACCGATATCATATGTAAAGGGGTATGCGAGATGATGGTCGCCGAGATGCGCTCGGTGGCTTCTGCCCTGTTACCGGGGGCCGCCGCCGAGGCGACGATGCTCATGGTCACCCCTGATCCGGCCAACGACCGGACGCCGCAGCTGCTGCAGTATGCAAAGAACCAGGAACCGCCCAACAAGGGATGGATTCTTGCGAACGGCTCTGAAGATAGAATCAAGCCGCTGATACGCGTCTACTGGGTCACGCACGAGGCTCAGATGACGCCATGATGCACGCGATGAAATTATTCCTGCTCGCCCGACGGCGCGCTGGTGCGATTCTATCCAGGTATGAAGCTATCAGAGCAGTCGGTCGCTTCTGAAATAGCCACGATGCTGCATCGGAATTCCAGCCCGGCTTGTGAGTGAAGGAGAAAAAAATGCGTTTTGGCTTTATGGATCATTTACCGTGTGCGGAGTGGCAGTCTGAGGGCCAGCGCTACAGCGATATTCTGGGCCAGATCGAGCTGGGGGATAAAGTTGGGTTCGATACGGCGTGGCTGGCGGAGATTCATTTTTTTCCCAATGTTTCTCGTATTGCGTCGCCGCTTACGGTTTTGGCCGCCGCCGCCCAGCGGACTGAACGCATTCGCCTGGGCACCGCGGTTACCCTCTTACCGCTACACAATCCGCTGAAAATCGCTGAGGATGCCGCCACGGTCGATATTCTTAGTGACGGACGCCTGGAATTGGGAGTAGGCAGAGGCGCCGCACCGATGATGTTCACCGCCTATAATGTGCCGGTGGAGGAGACCCGCGAACGGTTCGAGGAAGCACTCGCGGTTATCCGCCAGGCCTGGACCAGCGACCGGCTCACCTTTGAGGGAAAGTACTGGCGTATGCAGGACTTGCAGGTTTTTCCCCGGCCGGTCCAAAAGCCGCACCCGCCGCTGCGGATTGCGGCCAATAGCCCCGAAACCTATACGATAGCTGGCCGTCTGGGACTGCCGATCTTTGCCACCCCGTTGATTGCCGGTTCGATGGAGAAGTTGCGAGAGTATATTGGCGCACATCGTGACAGTCTTCCGTCCGGGGTGAAGCAGGATGTCGCGGTCGCTTTCCCAGTTCATGCAGCACCCAGTCGTGAGCAAGCGCGCCGCGAAGTTGAACCGAGCATTATGCACTTTTTCAGCTTCCTCGATCAACGGCGACCCGATATACAGGCACTGCCGGAAAGCTATCAATCGCTGCAACGGGCCGTCGATCGACTCGCAAAGATTACATACGAGGAGGTGGAAGATTTAGGAGCCGCCTTCGGCGATCCGGATTACTGTGTGGAGCGGGTGCGCGCGCTGCAACGTGAATTCGGGATGAATGAATTTATCTGTTACTTCAATCAGGGCGGGCTCGTTGAGCCCGCCGTGGTCCGGCGTTCTATGGAGCTGTTCGCCCGCGAGGTTATCCCTCACTGTCGGTAGTAACTTGGGCTTTGGCCGGATTCGAGGCTATCTTGCGTTCTAACTCTTTGGCAGTGGACGGTAACTCATCGCGAGGGACGACACGCGAAACGAGGCGAATCTGCAAGGCTGCTTCGGACTCGAGAGAAAGCGGGTCAGAACGTTAGGTTCTAAGGACCAGCTGTCCTCCAGAAGCCGCCAATGACGTCGGCTTGGTCCTAAAGGAGGACCTGATGGAAGAAACATACCGGATGCCCTTAGAAGGGATCCGGGTCATCGACTTGACGATTTGGGTTCAAGGACCAACAGCCGCAATGGTGCTCGCGGATTTGGGAGCCCAAGTGATCAAGGTCGAGAAACCCGGGCAGGGCGACTTTGCACGAGGAATCAGCTCCCTGTTCGGGCAGCCGCAGTTTCTCCCCGACGGGCGCAATCTCATGTTCGAGCTCGCCAATCGTAACAAGAAGTCAATTAGCGTAGATCTCCGACGGTCAGAGGGGCAGCAGGTGCTCTATCGGCTCGCGCAACATTCCGATGCGCTGGTGACCAACCTGCACCCGAGTGCACTGCGAGAATTTCGCGCCGATCGTGAGACGCTCCTCGGGGTCAACCCCCATCTTATATATGCGCATGCGACCGGGTTTGGTCCGCGCGGCCCGCACGCCGAGGATCCCTGCCAGGATACCGTGGGGATGGCTCGCGCCGGCATAATGTTTAACACTCCTGCCGCTGATGGTTCTCCGGTCTACCTGACGGGCGCTCTCAGCGACATTCTGTCCGGCACTATGCTCGGCTTCGGGGTCCTGACCGCGCTGCTCGCGCGCGAGCGGCACGGCGTCACCCAGGCAGTGTCGGCGTCTCAGCTCAGCACCATGATGTGGCTGCAGTATTATAACGTGGCTCAGTATCTCAACATGGGGGAAGACTTCGCACCCTACGATCGCACCAAGGTTGCCAACCCGCTGATGAATCTCTACCGCTGTAGCGACGGGCAGTGGATCGCATGTGGGATGGCGGTCGCACAGCGGTTCTGGCCGGAGTTCTGTCAGGTCATGGGACTTGCGGAGCTGGAACATGACTCACGCTTTACCACCGATGACAAACGGGCGGCCTATCGCACGGAGCTGATTGCTCTCCTCGACCGGTCCTTTGCCGCTCGGCCGCGGGATCACTGGGAGCGGCTCTTTCGAGAGAAGGAGTTTTGGTTCTCGGTGGTGAACCGGGTCAGCGACCTGCCCACCGACCCGCAGGTCGTGAGTAACGAGTACCTGGTGGAGTTGGATAATGGACTCAAGACGGTGTCGAGTCCCTTTCAGCTCGAGAAGACGCCGGCCCCGCTGAAGAAAGGGGCCCCACAATTCAGCCGACACACGGACGAAATACTCCAGGAGGTCTGCGGCTATACGATGGACGAAATCCTAGCCTTTAAGGCGGAAGGAGTGGCGTGGTAGGTCGGATATTCTGAAGACAGTCGCCTTGAAATTTAGCGAGCCTCCACGCGGAATGTAGTCCGCTTTTAGTTCGGTAGGCTCGCCGCAAATGGCGACTCTAATTCAGCAGAGGCGCACGAAAGGAGCAAAACGATGAGTGAGCAAAGAAGCCAGGGCGCCAACCTTAGGGGCGACGTTCCGCGGCCACGATTGGAGGACTACGCGAAGAAGTATGGCCACGTATTCGCGTTCGAACGCAACGATGGCGTGCTCGAAGCACGCCTGCATCATAACGGTGGCGTGCAAGGCGCCAGCGGATGGTTCAACGTCTGGAGCCAGGCTTGGCTCGAGATGGGCAACGATCCAGAGAACGAGGTGATCATCGTCACCGGCTCGGGCGACCAGTGGATCGAGTATCAGATGGGGCGGACAGGCGAGATCACTGACGAGATGCGCGCGGCGTTCGCCGGCGCGTGCACCGCGGAGAATGCCTTCCGGCTATATTACGACGCCCTCAAAAATACGGAGAATGTCGTCTTCGGCCTGAATGTGCCGACCATCGGAGTAATCCAGGGTCCTGCATTCGTGCATTTCGAAACCGCGCTCATGTGCGACATTACCTTGTGCGCCGATGATGCTGTCTTCAAGGATCCTCACGCCGACTTTGGCCTCGCGCCTGGCGACGGATTGGGCCTCGCCTTCCAGCACCTGATGAATCCCAAGCAACAGGCCTATTATCTCTACACCAGCGAGACGATAGACGCGCAGACGGCGCTCCGTCTGGGCATGGTCAACGAAGTGCTGCCGCATGCCGAACTGATGCCTCGCGCTCGCGCCATCGCCGCCCGTATCCTCCGCATGCCCAAGCTCGCGCGCCTGATGAGCAAGCAAATCGTTCGCCGGCAACTGCAGCAGCGGCACGTGCAGGACGCTGGGTTCCATCTGGCGCACGAACTGCTCGGCTTCATGACCAATGTCCGCGAGGGCGCCGCGCATACCCCGGAAAAGGTGCGCGCCAGCCTGGATGACTTCGATAGCGCCCGCGCCCAAGCGAAGCGGCGTTGAGAGCACTGATCCAATGCCATACGATTCGTGTTCGATGAAGCACGAGAAGGACCATTGAAGGCAGGGAATTGAAAAAATCAGCTCAGACTAAGCTCGGTGAGAACTAGTAGATTTTCCGGGGAATACGAAATTGATGCAAATCCGGCAATCGTTATCGGCATCCCTATGGGGAAGCGATGGTAGACGAATTCGCGAAGGCCCTACATAGGGAAGTAGGAGTATTTTTGCTCGGCAATCGCTAGCTCTGCTGGGCCTCTCGGCTAGCGCCAGTAAATTAAGTGCGGGAGCTTTACGGTGCCCACATGAATGTCTTGATGCAGCAAACCAAGGCTGCCGAGAAAAAGTTAGAATCGCTCCCTGAAGATGAGCGGCGAATATAAAGGTGCGGCGTCCGACGCGATCATCTCGCATTTGCTGCATCGGAAGGTTTCGGATGACTCGTCTTCAGCGAGCGGAACGACCAACCATCGGCAGCCCTCTGCCTCCAGTATCTACAGGTGCTCGATGAACGTTCGCCTATCGTTGAGGAAGGCGGCCTTGTCCCAGGCAGGCATTGGGTCCTCAGACTCAGTTCGGCATTTGTCGTGCCGTGGAGACAACTGTCCTAGAAGATTGAGGGGACCGTTGCTTCGAGAGCTCCGGAGTCATTGTAGTCGACGACGGACAGATACATCAGCTCGGCGCACCCCAGGCGGACTACATAGCTGCTATGTGGGAGCGTAAGGACTCGGAAGTACCCTCGGGGCTGGCGTCCACCACCGAAGAAGCCCAAGCCACCGTCCTCCGGACGATTCCCTGGACGGTTGGTGGGAACTGGCCTTTCGTGGTGAGCGATAGATCGTGACCTACCAAGGACGGGTCGTACAACAAAAAGACTGACAAGATTACCCCGCACAGGTAGCAAGGTGGGCCGACCCCTGAGCCGTATCGATTTGGGGCGACCGTTCAGCCCGCGACGGCTACGTGAGCCCAATTCAAATTTCGCGAAAACATCCCAACCGCTGGTGAATCGGCTAAATCACCCGATATCGCGACGGCCGAGAGCGAGCATGCCCGCCGCGGTCAAGGCAGCAGCGGTCACCGCCAAGCCAGCAAACGACGCGGTGCTCCCTTGCCCCAACGTCCAATGGACGTAGGCGAACGGCGACAGATCGAACAACGATTGGCCAACCTGCCTCAGCTCCCATGCCAGTTCTAGTAACAGGTAGGAGGCAAGCACGAGCCAGATCGTGAAGTTCGCGTAGCGCGGCGCGGCCCCGATTAAGAGCATCGCGATGCCGCCCATCACCCATACCGCAGGCAAGGTGCGCAGTGTCGTAGCCAGCATCTGCGGAACCTCATGGCTGAGGTTTCCGGTGACCACTCCATAGCCCAGGCCGATCGCTAGCCCCGAAGCGGTCAACACGAGCGCCGGTCCCGCGGCAGCGAAGACCAGATGGCTCGCGGCCCATCGCGCGCGGCTCACCGCGGTGGCAAGGATCGGTTCGGCGCGGATAGCGGTTTCCTCCTCCCGCAGCTTCATCACGGCCAAGATCGCGTAGGCGGAGATCACCTGGCCCAACGTGTAGATGACCAAGCGAAGGAAGGCGTGGGCGGGATCGTGCGCGCGTATCTGCGCAAGCCAACGATTCAGCGTTGCAGTGTCGAGCAGCGGGGTGAGGTTATGGCCGACAGCCCCAAGCAGCACGCCAAGCGCAACGAAGCCCCCGATCCATCCGAACAGCATACCGCGCTGTAGGCGCCAAGCGAGCGCGAACGGACCGCTGAGGGACGGAGCGGCCGCGGTGCGCCCCGCGCGCAGAGGGAGCAGACCACCCCCGAGCTCACGCCGCGAGGCAAGTGCATATGCTGCCGCCGTCATTGCGGCGGTGAAACCGACCACCATCGCGAATACCCACCAGCGTTCGCCCGCAAATGGGCGCGTAAGTCGCGTCCATCCTAACGGCGACAACCACGACACCCATGCGAGCGGGCCGCGCTCGCCGCCCGAATCACCCACCATCCGGAGAATGAAAAATCCTCCGAACAGCCAGAGCGCAAGACCATTGGCGACGCTCGCGGTTACGGTCAACTGCGCGGTCACAGCCCCGATCGCCGCAAACATCCATCCCGCAGCAGCCCATGAGATTCCCACCGCGATCGATCCCGCCGCGGAAAGCCCGACGCTTATCAAGGCGCCAGCAATCAGCGCGGCCAACAGCAGGTTGGACAGCATGACCACTATCAGTGCCGCGGTAAGGCCAGCATGGCGGCCCATCACTGATCCCTCGAGCAGTTCCTGTCGCCCCTTTTCTTCTTCGCCGCGCGTATGTCTGACGACGAGCAGCAGACTCGGAATTCCACCGACCAGCATCCCCATCACGCCAGTTCGCCACGCTACGATTGCGCCGGGTGTCGGCTCAAGAATCGGCCCCAGCATGCCTACGATCGCTGGATTGCTCATGCATTCGTTTGCGAATCCTCGAAGCGCGGCGGGCGTCGGGTAGAGCTTCGCAATGCCGAGGGCGACGCCTAGCGGGGGCAAGGAGGACAGTGCGATCCAGACCGGAAGTACTATCCGGTCGCGCCGCAGATGCAGGCGCAGCATCGAGGCGGTGCCCGCTAGTGAGTTCATCGAAGAATCTGCCTTTGCGCACTGCCGTCGGTTTCGTCGCGGTAGTGACGCATGAACAACTCCTCGAGCGAAGGCGGTTGACTGATCAGGCTTTTCAGTCCGAGCGTCGTGAGGTGGCGAAGCAAGGCGTTCAGTTCAGTGCCTTCGACCAGGCATCGGAGACGCCCGCCATCGACGGCCACGTCGTGCACCCCGGGCAGTGCGGCCACCCTGTCTGCGGGCTTCGCGAGTTCGGCCGTGATCGAGGTGCGGGTGAGATGACGCAGGTCGGCGATCGTTCCGCTTTCGACGGTGCGGCCCGCCCGGACGATACTCACCCGATCACAGAGCGCTTCGACCTCGCCAAGAATGTGGCTGGAGAGCAGCACGGTCCGCCCGCGCCGGCGCTCGTCGCTGATGCACTCACGGAACATCGCCTCCATCAGGGGGTCAAGTCCGGAGGTGGGTTCGTCGAGGATCAGCAACTCCACATCGGAGGCGAGCGCCGCGACCAGCGCTACCTTTTGTCGGTTACCTTTCGAATAGGCGCGCCCCTTCATTGTGGGATCGAGATCGAACCGCTGGAGCAGGGTTCGTCTTCGCGCCGGATCGATTCCTCCGCGCAGCCGCGCAAGCAGATCGATCACTTCGCCGCCGGAGAGGTCGGGCCAGAGTGTGACGTCGCCGGGAACGTAGGCTAGGCGGCGATGAAGTGCGACGCGGTCGCGCCAGGGGTCGGTGTCAAGCAATCGCGCGATCCCAGCGTCGGCGCGGACCAGGCCGAGCAGGATACGGATCGTGGTGGTCTTACCGGCGCCGTTGGGCCCAAGGAAGCCGTGGACTTCGCCGGCATGGACGGCGAGATTGAGCCCGTCGAGGGCACTAACCGGACCGAAGGACTTGCGGAGTGCGGAGACCTTGATTGCAATTGACATAATTCATTATCTACACTATATTCACAATTATGTGAAGATAGTGAAGCACGAACACGTGTCTCTGCGACGATTCATCGCGCGCTTCGCTGACGCACTTATCGAGGCGGGGTTTCCCCGAATGCCTGGGCGGGTATTCGCAGCCTTGCTCGGGTCGGATTCCGGGCGGCTCACCTCCGCCGAACTGTGCACCTTGCTCAAGGTAAGCCCCGCAGCCGTGTCCGGCGCGGTGCGCTACCTGAGCCAGGTCAACCTGCTGACCCGCGAAGGCGAACCTGGCTCACGGCGCGAGTTCTACTGTGTTCAGGAAGATGTCTGGTATGAGGCGATCGCGCGCCGCGACCGTACACTCAGCAAGATAGAGGATCGCCTGCGTGAAGGACTCGAAGTGGTCGGCCGCAACAGTGGGGCGGGCCGGCGACTTGCCGAGACGCTGTCGTTTTTTGAGTTCATTCAACACGAACTGCCGCGGATGTTGGAGAAATGGCGTGCGCGGAAATCGGTTTCACGAGACGAGGTCGCGCCGCCAGCCTCCGCCTCGCGGTCGTAGAGATGACAGGAGAATCACATGCTTTACGATGATTTCCCTCGCCCAACGCGCGATTTCGACAGGGCAAACACACCCGCAAGACGGTTACGCCGCCAGCATGCACGACGACCTGTACCGTTCGCTATCTGATCAGGAAAGGGCAATGTTCGGGGTTAAGTCATTCGGGTTGGACGCATCGATCCGCGGTTCCCTGGCGACCGCAGCAACCTAGATACGAAATATCCATACATTCGTGAATTGCGCGGATAAGTGATGGCACAGTCGGGATGATACCACCCCAGCGCGCCTCTACACGCTGAGGGCTGTGCCTCGCGGGCCAGCGGCCTCATCAATCACTCGCGGCCATTTTCGCAAGACGCTTCCTTCGTGGTCCACGGCGTCCGTGACGATCCGTTGGAGCTATCGCGCGCTGACGCAGCAAGTCGCGGGTGGCCCGGTCATATTCGGCAGTGTCGCCGAGGGCATTGGCGACGACCAGGGCGCCCGTGATGGTCGATAGCACTTCGGCCGCATTGCCTGCCGAGAGCCCTTCCGCGACTAGCTTGTCCCGGCACATCTTGAAAAAGCCTTTCACTTCCTTCGCAACCGGTTGCGGCAGATCCTGCGAGGCGGCGCCCAGTACGGTACAGGGGCACATACGAGCTTCGGAGTAAGCAGTTCCTCGGAAAGCCTTCGTCCAGACACGAACGGGATCAGGGTCTTTCTTCAGCTCCTTGTCGATCAATTCGGAAGTATATTCCGCCCAGCGACGAATGACGGCCGCCGCGAGATTCTCCTTTGTCCGGAAGTGGTAGTGGACGCTCGAGCTTTTGATGCCCACATCCGCGGCGATTTCTCGGAAGCTGAAGCCCCCGAAACCGCCCTGCTGTATACGCCGTTCGGCCGCATCCATGATCGCAGCCTTCATGTCACTCATCGGTCCATTCTACCACTATCTGTTGATAGATAGCTCCTTGCCTCCTCAAAACACAACGGGTTCAATCCGGCTTGTCGACAGGCCGGAGAAATTTCCGCGTCCGGCGGTCCGCGTGCTCAAGTCAGACGGCTGTGCTCGCTCTTCGGTCCAGCCTGTCTTCGATAAAACGAAGACCCGCGCGCACGGAAGCGAGCGGTTAGCCGGGGCACCTCCGCAGGCTGGATGTTTTCCTGGTTATCTCCAATTTCATCAGGATATCCCGGGCTCATCGCGAGCGTACTCGTGCGTGACCGGACGATCGATGTCGTCAAAGATCATATCGACCTGGGCACCCGCTTCGCCGAGCTGCCGAGCAGCGCCGTCCGAAACTCGGAATACGACGTCACCAGAGCATCAAGCGAGAAACTCCTATTGAGACCGCTCGGATTGGGAAGAACCCAGGCCATCGTGCGTGCAAATCCCATCGCGTGCTGGCCCCACTCGACATCTGGCCGGCCGATCATGCTCGACAAGGCGCGCTTTCCGAGAAAGGCGATCGAACGAGGAGCATAAAGCCGAATCTTGGTTTCAAACCTGCGTCGAGCCTTCATGAATTCTTCGGGCAACACCTCATTCGGTCGCTTGGTCGGCCGGCCGACGACCGCTGTGATACCGCAGCCATATTCGAGCAGACGATGCTCGTCTTCTGGCTGGAGCCGAACGTCCATGAAACCGGCAAGATGCAGCACCGTCCAGAAGCGATTGCTTCGACTAGAGAAGTTATGGCCGGCTCTTGCAGCGCTCGCGGCCGGATTCAGGCCGCAGAAAATCACGTCTAGGCCTGTGCTCAGGATATCCGGTTCATATCTGATCAAGCGACACCTTCGTTCGCCGGGCGGCGTCCAATGGCTCCATCGTTGCGCAGGGAGCGACTCGCAAATCCGCACGAGCATCCTCCAAAAAGGCCGTTGACCTATCGATAGATCGACCCGGAGTTGCCCATCTTTTCAAATGACTTGCTCGGTCGCCACAGCCGTGGCAGCAGTTTGCTGCGTTGACATCGCTCAGCTCGCAACATGTCTGCGGCGCGAGGTCAGGTTTGAACGAGACTGTCTGACACGCGGCGCAGCTAGAGGATCTCGAATCTGCCCCGACCTTTGTCCTATCAGTAGATAGCGCTGACATTCGCTCGTTAACGATCAACCGAGTGATCAACCTGTCGATAGATAGATGACCCAGACGCCCCGTGGCGAAAATACATCGAAGGTAAATACAGAGTAGTTACGGAAAGAGCGGTCCAGAACATACTACGTGCGAGTTGGCCGGAACTCAGCGCGGGGAGCAGAACAATTTCTCGACGAACTTTCGTGCGCGGGAGGCTTTCCGATTAGAGTGTGACCATCCAATGCGCGTCCGGATCGCGCTTTCTAAAAACAAGCTCCGTTGCGCAAGGATAGTTCGATGGGCACGAGCAACTCGGGCCCATTATTTTTCACACTGTTCGCGAGTGATGACGCTGGACTGAGGACGAGACTATCGTCGGCAGCGGGCATCAGTAGCGATTTCAGTCGGGCCGGTGCTAGTTCGCCAGGAATCATCCAGTCTTCTGCAGTTGGTTCGTCGAGAATCACCGACATTCGATCGTGAATCGCTTCGATCAGCCTATTCGCCCCCCCGTGATAATGGTGAAAGTTCATTGCCAGTGACCCGGTTCCAGCAGCCACGATTCGTAAGCCCAGGCAACCAGAGCAGATCTCTCTCGGGAGCAAATCGAGCACGAAATCCTGAAGAGCCGCGTTCTGTCAAAAAAGGGACCGCCGCTGCGTCGGTTGGCGTACGCCATGCGGGCTGCGAGCAAGGCGATCGCTCTGTGCGCGCAATAAAGGAGCCTTCGCTATGGAGAAGCCACCATGAGAGGGGAGCTGAAAATGGACGTCTGCATTATTTGCGGACGAAGAGTTCAACCTGCAGAAAATTGGGTGGGATGTGTGCGACATGAAGTCGCCTGAGTAATGTCAAATAATCATCAGCAAGATAAATCAAAGGACAAGGCTTATGGGCACAGTCGTGATGACAGGTGGAACGTCGGGACTCGGGGCAGTAGCGGCGCAACGAATCCTCGGAGAGAACCTGAGACTCCTCCTGGGTGCGCGAAGCAGCGATCGTCTCGCCGAGCAGACCCTCCCTCTCGACCTGAGGAAACTCGACCAGGTGAGGATCTTCGCCGCGGAGGTCGAACGGGCGCTTGGAAACTCCACGATCGACGCACTTATTCTGAACGCCGGCGGCTATGCCCGCGGTCGTACTCCCGAAGGCTATGAGATGACCTTCGTGCTGAATCACTTGGCCCACTACCTGTTGGTCCGCTTGTTATGGGAGCGTGTCAGTCCCGGAGGAACCGTACTGCTCACGACGAGCGGCACCCATGATCCTGCGGAACGTACCGTGATTCCGCCCCCGCGTCACGCGAATGCGCTATGGCTCGCGAAGCCCGAGATCGATCCGCATCTGGATCAATCGCCGAGGGCGGCGGCGGCGCGAGCCTATGCGTCGTCAAAACTCTGCGTGATCCTCACGGCCCGTGCACTCGCGGCGCGCGCCGATGCTCGGGCTCGGGGAATCGGGGTAGTCGCGTACGATCCGGGACCGACTCCGGGCACTGGACTGGTTCGCGACCAGGGCGCGCTTGTCCGATTCGCGTGGGGACCTCTGGCGGCGCCATTACGGCTGATTCTGCGTAAATCAAACACGATAGAGGACGCGGGCCGTACGCTGTCGGAGCTTGCTCTCGCGAAAACACGTCCTCCCGACGGGAGAGTTTATGCGGCGCTTCGACGCGGGCAGCTGACCTGGCCGGAGCCCTCGGAGCTAGCGCGGCGCGACGACCTAATGGTCAGCGTCTGGAACGACAGCGCCGAACTTGTAGGACTGTCGGCGTGAGTGCGTGAATCGGAATCGACTTAGTCGTAACTGCGTCGCTCGCGAAGAGCGGCAGTTTTGCTCCAATGGGCTTATTGTACGTAGCTTCCCGATCTCGAGACTTGGGGACAGTTGCTCTCAAACCGAACTGGAGGTGCCTGCGCAGATTTCTAGATGCACGAGCGGAGCGGGCGGAGGGCTCCGATCCTTCTCCGTTGGGAAAAGGGAGATCCGGCGATGGACAGAATGAAATGCGGTGATTGTTACCGGCGAGAGAGGGTTTGCCGAACTCGCCGCCAGATGATGAAATTGGCGCGCTGTCTGGCCCAGGTGCGACGCAAATTGCTGCGCACAGGCGGTTTTGCTAACCACCCACTAGCCAACCTGGCTATACTGGCTGATCCACCGGCGCCCGATATTCCGCGACTGAAATGATCCGCTGCGTGCGCTCATCCCAGAGAATGAATTTCAAAGCGCGTGGGACGGAAGACAATTTCACGCGTGCCACACCGACGAATAGATCTCGATATCGGTCGTGGCATGCGACGAGGCGATAGTTGGGAATCCGAGGGGACAGGTGATGGATGTGATGGTAGCCGATATTCGCTGTGAACCAATTCAGCCATCGCGGCAGAATCAGGAAGCTGGTTCCTTTGATAGCGCCGGTTTCGTGGTCCCAGTGCCGGGTGTCGCTCGCGTAGGAGTGCTCGAAATTGTGTTGCACCGTGAACAGCAATATCCCCGCGCCACCCGCCAGCGATAAGGCGACAACATAAATCGCGAAGAACCGCGTCGGGCCGATCGCCCAGCACATCAGTGCCCATCCGCTGAGCAGCGCCACGTTGTTCCAAAACATGTGCCAGTACTGTTTTCGCGATTGCCAGCAGGGGGTTTCAAAGCCGGAGGCGATCGTCCGCATCGACGTATGCGGTCTTGCGATTTTACCCGCCACGATGTGGCTGATCAGCTCCATACTGCCTTTCAGCCAGGTGAAGCGAGGATTGAAAATCAAGTAGATGAACCCGACGAACGGCGCGAGAGCGATGCTGCACTTGCCGCGATACAGCCGCTGCTGGCTATGGCTCATCGATTCGTACTCGTTGACCGACAGTGTGGTGTACGGTCCGCGGTATCGTTCCCAGTCGCCGTTGGTGGCGTGGTGATAGCTGTGATGCTGCGACCATACAAATTGCGGCATCCCACATACGACGCCCAGGACAAAACCGAATACGCGATTGAGAGGCTGGGTTCGAAACAAGCTCCCGTGACCGCATTCATGCATCAACGCGAAGGCGCGGATGTTGAAAAGGCTTATTAGCAGCACCGCCGCGCACGTGAGCCACAGCGAAATGTCAGAGCTCGCCACTGCGGCGCACCAGACCAGCGCAAGAGACGCCAACACCATGAGTACCTGCGTCAGGGCTCTGAGATCGTCAGGGCGCGCATGCTCGAGAACAAGGTCGCTTTTTTTGTTCTTTATCTGCGATCCAATCACTCTACACCTTCAACCTTCCAGCGAGTGCCCTGCGCCCGAATCGTCGGAATTCCACGCAAGCAAACCGCCAACGGAGACATTTTGATGTGCGACGAATGTAAGCAGTGCAGGGACAGAGGTGATGCTCGTGCATGAAGCCCTGCAGGAGCGGACCGATCATTGATGTCAGCGGACTGCCTGCTGCGCCGTTGGGGTTGGCTGTGCCGCTGGAACCGGGTGCGCCGTTCTGCGCTCCCATTCCGGTGAGGGCGCCGAGTAGGGAGCCAGACCCGCTCGGAGCTGGGGCGCCGCCATTCGCCGCACTGTATTCTTGCGCACTGTACCCTTGCGGCGCGCCATATCCCTGTTTGAGCGTCAGCGCCGTAGCCGTTACCCTGGCTCATGTACTGTTGTGGCGATCCAGACGGCGCGAACGAGGGCTGGTTCTGCGAATAGCCGCTGCCGGAAGGCGCGCATCCATTCGGACCGAGCTGGCCGATCTGCTGGATGACGGAGTCGAGCTGGGAAGCAAACTGATGGGCGCTGTTATAGTCGTGATAGTAGTCAGCCTGCGAAATCTGGTTGTTGAGGTCCTCGCGCTTCTGCATCAACTGGGCGACCTGAGGATTGCTAGCGCATCCATAACCGCCGCCGGAGACGTACGACCCTCCACCGTAGCCGCCGAAGTTCTGCGCCAGCGCCGCGACCGGCATCGCGAACATGAACGCCGCGCCAACAATCGCCATCAAAAATCGCCGCGTCATGAACTGATACCTCCCACGTCTGGAGCCTCGATCGACATCGCTCCACTAACCAATACGATTCACGCGCGGTCGGCGTTTCACCAAAATCGCGTTTGCGATGGCGAAGCGCGGGATAGCTTGAATCCGCGGCAGGTTCAGACGAAGGTGCGGTGCGCGAGCACAGTACATCACGGCGCCGGCGACCGCACAGACCGCGATTCCTTCTATCAGGCTGACGCCGCTGGTCAGGAGGAAAAGGCCCAGCACGAGCGCGGTCGCCATCAAAGCGACCAGCGTAGGCTAACGGCTATTTCCTTGCTCTATCCATCTGAGCTAAGGGGGCGCCGGCTCAGCGGATCTCCTTGCTGCCAAGCATCGGCGACAGTAAAGTACGGCCATGCCCATGATGGTGACCTTCCGTGTCCGCCCCTCGGCGGACACCGCGCGACGAGCGACGACGCCGCCTCGGTCAAAATTTCCTTCGTCCCGAAATCGCTGACCGCATCGTCGCCGAAGCGGACTTTCTCCCCGGCGAGCTCGTCATCGAGCTCGGTGCCGGTCTCGGCGCAATCACTATCGCCCTGGCGAGGCGCCAGGTTGAGGTAGTCGCCATCGAGATCGACCCGGTGTGGGCCGAGCGACTGCGCGATCGTACCCGCGAGGCGTTTCCAGACAACGTGCGAGTTGTGGAAGGCGATTTTCTCTCCTTGTCCCTTCCTAGCCGGCCGTTCCGCGTGATCGGATCTCTTCCTTTCGGACATACGACCGACGTCCTTCGCCGCCTGTTAGAAAATCCGTACATGGCCCTGGAACGGGCCGATCTCATCGTGCAGTGGGAAGTGGCGCGCAAGCGCGCGGCGTTATCTCCCTCCACGCTGCGTTCCACAACGTGGTTACCCTGGTGGGAATTCCGCCTTGGTCGGCACCTAACGGCTGCAGCTTTCCGACCTGTGCCCCACGTGGACTCTGGGGTCCTAATCATCACACGGCGTGAGCCCGCGCTACTCCCGCCTGCCATGGCCCGGTTGTATAGTGAGTTCGTGCGCACTCATTGGCCGTTTGATCGGTCAGTTTCGCGACGATAAGCGTTTATTGACCACGGCCTTGCGTTGGCCGGCCCCGACGCGAAGACTATCAACGCCCGTCCTCAAGAGGGCGTAAAGCTCTTCGTTGAGGAGTGTCCGCTGCCCGGACTCGCGCTTGGCGTGACAGCAATGTATTGCGAGCCGAAAAGCCGCGCACAAGCGAGTTCTTAGAAATCGCGATGAAACGTCATGTAACTCTGAGTATACCTTCGTAACTCGCCTCGACGTTTCGTACTTCCGCTTCCAGAGCCAACGTGAAATCAACTCGCTGTTGCGGAAAATGCCAAAAATGTGCATTGCTCTGTTGCGGGCTTGGCGTGAAGTCAGCTTCTTGATGCTGACCCTGGGTACTGTCTGACAGTTCGTTGAGAAGCGAGGAAACATTGGAGCTTCTCGATCTGGGAGGCCGCGGAGGCGGATAAAGGGTGGGTGAAACTCTGATGCTTGCGTCAAATGTTTGGCAGGTCGCAAGCGATTGTCCAAATTCGAGACTTCCTCGTCGGTCGCGCTCACCCATCTCAAGGTGCCAACTTCCCTGATGAAGAACTTCGCGGTGGTCGAAAAAGGTGGGGGGAAATCAGGCGCCTTGCGTACAAGGTCAGGTGTCGACGCGTAGCGCGGTCTTTTCCATCGCGTTCACCGTCACGTCCCACTTGGCTGACGACGGATCGCCGCGTTGGATATGGCATCGAATCGAAAAACGCACCGCTCGGCTGGAAGCCCGGCAACACCGTTGCTGCGCCTGCATCCAGCAATCGCTGGGCCGTATCGCCGCTACCAACCCTGATGAAGTTCCGGCCCAGACGCTGCGCAGCATGGCAGTCCCAGACTCCGTCTCCCACGTATGTGACGGCGGAGAAGCTGCCGCCATAACAGGCGACGGCCTTGCGAGCAGAGATCGTCATGATCTCCTCGCGAGACCGCGCATCGTCGCAACTCGACATCGGAATACCAGGATCGAACAGCCTGGCTCTGCGGAGCTTCAGCTCGGCCTCAGCGAGGAAGCATCCGGTCGCAATAGCGGACTTGAGATCCGCAATCGAACGGAGCGTGGTCAACACCGCTGCGGCCCCGGGCAGTGCACGGATACACTCCGTGTCCTTGCGTACTACGGCTTCGAGTACGGCGACCAGCCGACCTTTGAAACGATCCACCTCAGAATCGCTAATTTTTCGAGCCAACGCCTGTTCGCACAGTTGCGCGACGATTCCGAGACCCGTGACGTCCTTCAATCCTTCAATCCAGGTGGGATAGTTGGACGGCAGCCCAAAGATTTCCTTCGCGGTTTGCCAAAAGCATTCCGAGTCCACCGTGCCCATGTCCGTCAAGGTCCCATCAATGTCAAAAACGATCAGGTGCATTTCTTGATGCAGCAGTTCTCAGATCGCCCACTTCGCCGTACACCGCGCAGAAGTCGCTACTCCGAACCGCAGCGTGAGATTCGTGGAGATCTTAGATCGAGATCGCGGGTAGCCCGGCAGCTCGAGCTTAGGTTGCTTTCCATACTGGGGCTTCGGAACGACCCCTCGCGTTCGAACCGTTCGGCTGAAGAAATCTTGGTCACCACACCCCGCATGCGGGCTGACGAACCATAGGTTGGCCGGCTTTGCATCCGAATGCTTCCTTGAAGGCGGCCGAGTTTTGTACTGCGCCATTGACCCGCCATCGTCCCGGCGAATGCGGATTGACGATAGCCAGCACGCGCTCCTGCTCATCGGTAACGTTCTGGCACCAGATCTGGCCGTATGCGAGGAAGAAGCGCTGCGGCGGCGTAAACCCGTCGATGGGCTTCACGGCGGTGTTACCGATCATGTTCATCAGCGCCACGTATGCCAGCTTGAGACCACCATTGTCCGCCGTGTTCTCGCCCAGAGTGAGCTTGCCGTTAAGATGCACTTCGCCTTTGTCATCCTTCACCGCTACGAAGCCGGAATACTCGTCCGCGATGCAGGCGGAGCGCTGTTCGAAGGCCTTGCGGTCATTGGGAGTCCACCAGTCCTTGAGATTACCCGCCGCGTCATACTTGCGTCCTTGATCGTCGAAGCCGTGGGTCAGCTCGTGTCCGATCACGAGGCCGATGCCGCCGAAGTTGACGGAATCGTCCATCTCCTTGTTGTAGAACGGCGGTTGCAGGATCCCGGCCGGGAAGTTGATATCATTCAGTGAGGCGCTGTAGGAAGCGTTCACCGTCGGCGGGGTCATCTCCCAGTCTTTGCGGTCGGTCGGCTTCTGGATTTTTTTGTTCTCACGCTGCACTTCGAATGCCAAGGCGCGCCCCGCGTTGCCCGCGTAGTCATCGCGCGTGATGACGACCGTGCTGTAATCGCGCCATTTATCGGGATATCCGATGTTGTTGACGACCGCTTTCAGCTTCGCGTACGCCTGCCGCTTGGTCGCTTCCGACATCCATGATGCTTGCCCGATATCGCTATGCATCGCTTGCTCGATGGCTTGCACCATTTTCAATGTGCGCGACTTGCTATCCGGGCCGAACACTTTATCGACGTAGAGCTGGCCTAACGCCATCCCGACAAGATCGTCGGTAGAATGCACACATCGCTTCCATCGCGGCTCAATTTCCTTTTGGCCCGCCATAAATTTGCGGCCGAACTCGAACTCCTCGTCGACGAACGCCTTGGGCAATACCGGCGTGAATGTGATCAGCGTGCGCCAGCGGAGGTAGGTCTTCCAATCATCGAGCGTCGCAACGTTGAGCTGCTCGTTCACCGCCTTGAAGAAGTCCGGATTGCCCACATTTAACTTTGAGAACTTCGGAGAGCCATTGTTGGCGAAATACTCTGTGAGATTGAAATTAGGCGCGGCGGCGGCGATTTCCGCCATCTGCATCATGTGATCGCGCTTCCTGGGATCGCGGCGTTCGGTGCGATCCATCGCGGCCTTGGCCAGCCCGGTCTCCACGGCAAGCACGGTTTTGCCCTCAGCAGCGACCACTTCGGGTTTGTCGCCGGCAAGCTCGAACATCTTCTGCACATGCTCTTGATACTTCTGCCGTGTTTCCACCGATTTCGCGTCCGCCTTGAGATAGTAGTCGCGGTCAGGCAGCGTGATGCCGCCCTGGTCAAGGTTCGCGATAGTGAGGTTCGAGTCGTGCATGTCGGGCATCGAATCAAAGTTGAACAACGCCTCAAACCCGTTGCTATGCATGTGCGCAACTTGCAGGATGAGGTCTTTCTTCGACTTGATGGCGGCGATGCGCTCCATCTCCTGCCGCAGCGGCGTGGTGCCCTTTTTCTCAATCGTCGCTTCATCCATGCAAGAGGCGTAGTAGTCGCCAACTTTCTGTTCGATGGCGCTATGGGGTCCTGGAGCCTGGGCTTTTTCGAGGATGTCGCGCAGGACATATAGGTTGTGCTCGGACAGAGACGCAAAGCGGCCCCATACCGTCTTGTCCGGCGGAATCGGATTGTTCCTGAGCCAGTTTCCGCAGGCGTACTGATAGAAATCCACGCAAGGGTCCGCGGTTTTGTCGAGCGCGGTCAGATCAAAGCTGGGAATCTGTTTAGGAGCCTCGGATGAAGAGGTAGAGGGCGCCGCCTGGGCCATCGAAAGACCGGTCGCAAGTAACACCGGCAAAACCATGAGAATTCGAATATGCATTTTGCCGAGGAAAATAACGCTCCACAGATAGGCTAGCAAACAGGCAAAATTCGGTGGCGCTCGCTCCGCTGGACACGGCGTGCCATCGGCGCCGACGCCGAACGCTGCGCTTGTGACGCCGTGCAGCGCTCCACTGAGCGCGTCTGGAATCTTCCGCGCTCTCCCAAACTCGGGTGAGGAGAGCGCGCCCTTAAATTGCTCGCATAAACAGAAGCCGAGGTTCCCCATACCTACCGAGGACGTAGCGGTTCATCGCTCAGTTATGGCCATAGTTGTGGATTTTCGGAATTTTACGATTGTAGGGTTTGATGACGTTTCTTGTACGGTGCATTACTGTAGCGAAGTGGAGGCGGCGAGCTTTGATGAACGGCGCTGATCCCTTGAAATGAAAACTTTCGGCCAGGTGCTCAGAGACGCTCGGAAGAAAGCGCGGCTTACGCAGAGGGAGCTTGCGGCGCGATTGAAGCGTGAAGACGGGCGTCACATCGATCCTCCATATCTGAACGCAGTCGAACATGACCATCGCCAGAAGACCACCTGATCGAGCAGATGGCGAAGATTGTCGGCATCTCGCCCGATGTGCTGTGCTTTCATGCGAACCGGCAGCCGCCAGACGTCAAGACCGAGGCCGACCAGGAACGGGTCGAAGCCGCCTACCGAGCATTCCGCAAGGCGCTGGGGGTGAAATTACCGAGTGGCAAGCGAAAATGAAGTTGCTTCGCGATCCGCTCGGACCGGCCAAATCCTCTGCTTTATTTCAAGCTGGAGCAACTGGACGAAGAGTGTGAGCAGATCGTAGCTGCCCTCATGTATCGACATTCGGGCGTCTTCAGGCTTCCCGTACCCACCCGACGACATCATCCGCATGATCGAGAGCGAAACTGACGATCTCGATATGTATGCGCATCTGCCCGAAGAGTTGGACGGGCACGCGGATTTCTTTTTCGATCGAAAGCCACAGGTCCTGATCGCGAAGCGGCTTTCCGATCCGCGTTACGAGAACCGGCTTCCGATGACCCTAGGCCATGAGTTCGGCCATGTTCGTTTTCGCGGTCCACTCTGGAGGGATAAGCGTCTAGATGCCAACCGGCGGCCTGCAGACCCTGAGATCAGCTCCAAAGCCTGCTCTCGCATTGTGATTATGGAATTTGACAATTCCGCCATATCGAGCCTATGTTTAGATAGCGCGCGGTGCGCCTCGGGCCTCTTCAGTAACTCCGCGCGCGACTCCAATTCACTGGGTGTGATCATGGATCAGGAAACCCAATCCAAAAGTCCCAAGCTCGGATGGACGTTCGAGGAACTGGCGAGGAGCCTGAGCGTATCGGTTCCTTTTCTGCGCCTCGAAGTGAAGCGCGGCAGGCTAAAGGCCGCGCACCTCGGCCGGCGCGTGGTTCTACTAGA